>JAGYOI010000039.1 GCA_018399395.1 Prolixibacteraceae bacterium | reverse complement strand
AAAAGTATTTCAACAAACTGCGAAAACCATGGGCGCTTAAACAAAGCTGTAAGTTCGTCGTTGTCAATGCCGTCTTTTGAAATTACAAAATCCTCGGCTTTCACTTTATTAATGGCTATCTTCCGCTGTGTAAGTACCTCGCTGTCGCTCAGTGTATTTTCAAACATGCGGTAAAGCTCTTCGTAAGTCGGGTTTTCAACATCTTGTGCCTGCTCAATGTACATGCGCAGGTTGCCAAGTTCCATTTTAACCCGCTCGGGTTGTGGCTTGTTAACCTCGCTGCTGTTGCGTTTGTCCCTTTTGCTCGTGTTACCGGTATCGGCATTTACCACTGTTTTGTTTCGCTTAAATAATCCCATTTTGCTATCAGTTTCGGGTTAAAAAATTTGGTTGTCGCGCGGCACATCGCCGCCAAAAAAGTACGTACCTTTTCGTTCACCATCAACCGTAAGGGGTGTAATGGTAGTGTGTAGGTCGCCACTTGCAATTTTGGCAATATCCTTGCGCTGGGTGCTGTAATTTTCATCAATGCGCTCGGGTATGCCAACATCTTCAACCGTGTTGTACAAATAATAGGCAGTAAGGTGTACCATTACCCTTATTAGCTCGTTGTTGCGGTCGCCCCCGGTTTTGCCAAGCTCGCCCGCAACATTGTAAGTGTAATGCAAGGGTGCAAGCTCACTTATTGCAAGTTGTTCTGCCTTGTCGAGGTTTACATCGGCATCGCCACGCAGGCTGTTCAGTGTTGCGGTGTTAATTATGCCGCTAAAATCGGTTGCTTGTAAAAAAGTCATTAGTCATTAGTTGTTAAGTAATTAATCGAAAAAGTAAACGGCCTGAAATTGCTGAAATGCTGTAATAGCATAAGGCTTTACTTTGTTTTCGTTCACAAAAGTTGCAAGTTCTTCTGGCGTACGAAAGTACACGCTTTTGAGTTGTTTCTCTGGTGCTTTTTTAGCACTTTTTCTTGTTGTTGTTGTGTTTGCTTGTGCCATAATATTTGATTTTTATTGCATTGCCCGTGAGGCGTTGCGTTTATATGTACCACTTTGCCATTTGCCTTTACCCCGGTTGCGGGTTTTGCGGTTCTTTTTATCAAGCAGATAAACGGCACCTTCAACCGCGTCGGGGCCATCATCTTTGTAATTGGGGTTCGGAAATGCCAGGAACTGGTTTAAAAGTTCCTGCATATCGGGCTTATGCTTTAAAGCTTTGTTTAACCTTATGTAACATTGCTCGGTTAGTGGCGATAGGTTTTCAATGCGCACCTCTTTGTCGGGCTTTTTGCGCTTATCGCCACGTATGCGCAGTGCCGGGGGGTTTTCTTCACCATACCGCCAATACTCTTCAAGCATTAAATCTTGTATAAAGTTGGCTTCCATGTAATGCTTTGTCTCTAAATTGTCGGGTACTTGCTGCGCAATGGCATAATGCCCGCGCACCATTTCGCCGGTGGTGCATTGGCGGTTAAAGCAGTCAATTATATCGTAATAGCGCCCAATTTTGCCTATTAATACAATAGCCTTATTGTCGCTGGTCATGCTCTTCTTATAACTCGGGTCGTTGTACGTAATAATTGCATCGTAAGCGCCGGGTGCTTTTACGTCAACAAACGGGAAATGCTCTTTTTTAAAGGTAAACCCTTGCGGTATGTGCTCGTGAAAGTACTCGCGTAAAGCTCGTATCCAGCCCATGCGGTTAAACTTGGCAAACAACTGTTCGCGACTGTATCGGTTCCATGCCGGTCGGCCTTTTGGCGATGTATCTTTTTTATGCGTGCGGGGGTTTTCAAGTGCAAATACCTTGCTGTGGTATAAACCATCGCGTATGGGGTCTTCCTCGTCAATATCGCCCACAATGTGAGCAAGTACACTACCTTTCGATATTCGGTTACCAACACCCACCAACCTACTGCCGGTTATAGGCATTGCCCCGTAAAAATCTTCAAGCAGCCAGTCAACCGTTTCTTGTACCCGTATGGGGTTTTTAACCAATTGCTTATCGTCAATATCGTCAAACACGCCATAGTTTGGCCGCTTTTCGCTTTCGCGGGTACCACGTGGCGACTGCCCACGGCCAAAAGCCCAAAAGCCAATACCATCGGTGGTGGTAAAGTGCCCATCTTTCCATTTACCTATTTGGTATTGCTCGCCAAAATCGGCAATGTAACGCTGGTTAAACATCAACTCGGCTTGTATGTCGGCAAGTAATTCACTTGCCTTGTCAAACGAGCTGCTTGCAACCATCATACCTGTAAGTTGCCCTTTTGCTTTTAGCAGCATAGGCACCATTACATCGTATATAATTGATTTGGCGTGCTCGCGGGGGTATTCCATTACGCCAAAAAAGTCGTAATTGTCAATAAGCGCTTTCACGTCACGTTTATGGAAGTATGCAAAATCGCAATCAATAAGGTGGGCAAAGTAGTATTTGAAAAACTTAGTTTCGCTGCCGGGTTTCAACAGTTCTTTAATGCGTTCGCGCTTCACCTGCTCGCTTTCCCTGGCTTCGGGGCTCAATCGTTTTATCGATGCCTTCTCCTTTAGCCACTCTTCATATTCTTGTTTTTCTTTTAATTTGAATATGCTGCTCATTGCATTAACCTTCTTTTCTCGTTTATGTACACATCGGCAAAGTCAATTATCTCTTGTGCCAGCCTCATGTCTTCTTCTTTTAGCCATGTGGTAAATTCGCGGATAATACGTACAACGGCACTCCATTCCATTTCTTTACTTTTCACGGTGGTAAATAGTTTCTGAAGTGCGTCAATTTCGCCTTTGGGAAGCAGTGCCGCTTTAAGCTCGTCAATATTGGGCTCGTCGGGCAATGTATCGCGCAGCTTATCGCTCATAAGCTTTACAATAGTACTTTGATATTCCAGTGCCGAAAGGGCATTTTCTTCACTGGTTTGGCGGGCAATATTCATTTGTGCCCGTTTCTTTTTCAGGCCTTGTTTGCTAACATGCCGCGAAATGGTAACCTCTGAGAGTTTCAACACCTTTGCAATGTCCTTTTGCTCCCACCCTTCTTTGTATAGCGTTGCAATTGCCGCGTGCTTATTCAATGCCATTTTAAAATAGTTTGTTTCAAAATCAAAAGTCGGTATAATTAATAGCCTAATAAAGAAAAAGTCCAAGGGTTGGACTTTTTAGTCCAACCCTTGGACTTTTGTTTTTTAGTTTGAAAAAAACCCCTGACTTTTGAAAGTGAATTAAGCGGATATTAAACCTTTTTTAAATGGAATTGAAATTTTCAAAAATAGTTAGCAAAAAGAAAAGCATCATCGACATGTATGTATATGGCATGATGGGCTTATACGATAAAGATGGTGGCGATAACTTTAACGGTCATGATTTTGCCCGCGAGTTTAAATGGGTTGATGAATATCACGATGAAATTAATTGCCATATAAACAGCGAAGGTGGCAGCATGATGCATGGCCTTTCGGTTGTATCGGCCATTATGGATGCTACCGCTAAGGTAACAACTGTAAACGATGGTGTATGTGCAAGCATGGCCGCCGTGATTTTAATGGCCGGCGATGTTGTTAAGGCAAAAGACTATTCAAAATTGATGTTTCATTCACCTTATTATGTTGACGAAAAAGGCGAAAAAATTAATAACCTGGGCACCAAAGAGCGTAAAGGTTTAAAAATGATGCGCGATACCTTGATAAGGTTGTTGATGAAGCGTGGTAAGAGCGAAGATGAAGCCAAGGCCATTATTGGCACTGCCGATAAATGGTACACGCCCGAGGAAGCACTTGCCGAGGGTTTGATTGATGAAATTGTACAAACCGGTCGTAAAGAGCTTGCTGCCCTTGAACCAGCCAAACTGGTGGCCGCGTTAAAAAACGAACGTGAAACTTTAAACACAAATAAAAGTATGAAACAAGTTATTGCAAAATTAAACGGTTTCGGCATGCAACTCAACGAGGATGCTGACGAAACACAAGTTGTTGCAGCCCTTGATAAGATTGACCCCTCGAAAAAATCGGGTGTCGACCAAAAAGTTATCGACAAGCTTTTGGCGGTTGGTAAAAAAACAGGTGTTGTAACCGATGGTGAAAACGGTAACCACGAGCGTTTCCGTAAGTTGGCAAATGCCGACTTCGATCTTTTTGTTGATATGCTGAACATTGACCAGGTAGTGGTTGACGATAAGCACGAGAAGCCTCAAACACAAGCTCGAATGAGTGAAATGGTAGCAGCTGCCGGTGGTGGAAAAAAGCCCGCAGCCGATGAAAAAACCTTCGACTGGTACGAGCAAAACGCCCCCGAGGTGCTTGCTAAAATGGAAGCGAATGAACCCGAGCGGTTTGCAAAGTTGCAGGCTGCCGATAATGCAAAATACGTGTAAACCCTGAAAATTATGGATAAGGAAATAATTAAATTCCCATTTGGTCCCGCATCGGTTAAGCAACTGACAGCGGATGGAGCGCAAGCAATTGCAGTTGTAAACACCCTTACTATTGTTGACGGTGTTACAACCGAAGCTACTGGCAACCGTACCATCAACCTCACCCTCGACGATGAGATTGAAACCGGAAGCCGACTGGTTTTTAAACTGAAAACCAATGATACCGAAACAACTGCTTTTGGTACTAATATTACCGGTGCAACCATTACCGGTGTGGCCGGAAAAACAAAAACCGTAGAGGCTGTTTACGATGGCAGCGGGTTTGTTGTGGTAGGTACTGCCGGGCAAATTGACTAAGTAATTATCTGAAAAACGAAATACAATGGCAGAAATTAATCCTATTAAGTATTCGAGCGAGTTGCAAAAGCAACTCTTTCCCGATAACAGTTTTTACAAGCACGCCATAAAAGAAACTGGCGTTGCCGACGATGTAGAAACTGTTGAACGCCCTTACCAAACCGAAATTGAAGATGCTAAAACGGGCAACCCTAACAAGTTGCCGTTACAAGCTAACATTACCGAGGATGGTAAGGACAGTTACAGCACCACACTGGTGTATGCCCCCATGTTGGTGGTTGATACACCAAGTGAGTTCGCGCTTAACTACAACAAGCGCCAAACCAAGCAGGTACAACAGGCAAGTGTTATTAACACTAAATGTGCCGAACTTACCGCTGTAAGTTGGGGCCCCACAAAGTCCGACAATATCATGAAAACCACCGGCAGTAGCCGTGCAAGTAATGTTATTAAAACAGCCGGCGGCACTATTGGTAACCGTAAGGCAGTTACCAAAGCCGATATGGTTAAGCTTTTTAACCTGCTTACCCGTATGAACATTACCGGAATGGCAGGTAAATGGTACGGGCTTGTAACCGCCGATTTTTACAGCGACCTGCTGCAAATTGCCGAGTTTACCGATTACGATAAAACCGGGCAGGTAAGTAAGCTTGAACAGGGCATACTTGGCCGCATTATGGGCATTGAGATAATGACCCGTAGCAATAAGTTATCGCACACCGGGTTAATTTACGATAATGCCGGTACTGCCGTAAAAAATGCACTTGGCGATGCCGTACTGGCAACCGACAGGCCTGCAAACCTTTTCTGGCACGACAAGATGACTGCCGTGGCCGAGGGTAAGGTGAAAACTTCGGTTAACACCAATGCAGCCGGTTACCTTGGTGGTACAACCTTAGAGGCATGGACCCGCTTTGGAGCTGCACACGCACGCTACGATGAAGCTGGAGTAGTTGCCCTACTTGAAGATAACGTGTAATGATCCCTTGCACTGATTAATTACTCATGATTCGAAAAGTTGCCGGTTATATGGTTCCGGCAACTTTTTAAAAACTTTTTAAATAATGTTTGATAACCCTTTTTCAAAATGGATACCCAGTATTGGGTCGTGGCTGGTTGGCTTTTTTGCCCCTGTATTTTGCAAGGCCGGGGTAATTACCGAGGGCACCATTGACGAGGCCGCACGCGAGATAATTACATTTTACATGCAAAACCTGTCGTTCCTGGTAGCCATTATAGCCGGGCTTATGGCCATTTACAGCTATGCCAATAAAAAGGAAAAGGACAAAAAAGGGGGAAAGCGGTTATGATAATTAAACCAGGAGTGAACTTAGCGGGCATACGCCCCGAAATGATTATTGCCCTGTTGGTGGCCGCCGAGGTTTACCGCGAGGTGGCCGACGAGGAGCTTGTAATTACCGAGGTAACGGGTGGCAAGCACGGGCGAAACAGCCTGCATTATGTAGGGCTGGCCGTTGACCTGCGCACACGTTATTTCGATAACGTTACAGTACTGGCCGTTCATAAAAAAATACAGCAGAAACTGGGAAGCCAGTTCGATGTAGTGCTTGAAAAAACACACATGCACATTGAATTTCAGCCCGAATGATACAACAGGCAATACATATAGCAAGCAAGTACAAACAACTTGCAATTATTTACAAAATTGTAAAAGCAGTTATAGTTATGACACAAGGCGAAAAAGGAATACTCACAAAAGACGACCAGAAATGGTTGCGTAAAGTACTCGATGCCGTGACCTTTAAAAAAGGTTTCATGGATTTGATTGATGGCCCCCTTTATGGGCTATTAATTACCGTTGCCGACGATTACGTTATTGAAAAATACGTGGCACAGGGGCAACGCAATGTGATAAAAGAGGCTATTGAGCTTGCAAAAGACAATAATGCCGAGGCGTTAAACGAGTTGGTGCTCAACCGCCTTAATTTAGACGGTTTGTTTCTTCGCAACATTGGCGAACAGGCCGTTAACTTCGTACTAACAGCAATTGTTGAGTACGTTGAAGATGTTGAACTTAACATTGAGGAGGACGAATAATGGCAAACACAGGCGTTGTATGGGGTGGCGATATACTCCTATACAAAAATACAGGAACCGATGTTGCCCCCGAGTGGACAGCATTTGCACACGCCACATCGCACAGTTACAGCGCGAGCACAAACATGCGCGAGCAAGGCGATAAGGACGATGGCGGCGACACCCGGGTTAAACCCGGAAGGCATGGTATACCAACCATTTCAATAAGTGGTTTGAAAAGTTACGATGGTACCGATGCCAACGACCTTGAAGATATGCGGCAGGCAAAAGAGCGCATTCATTACAAATTGGGTGGAAGGCCTGCCGACGATACCGATGCGATTGATACGGTTGAAGATACCGGCGACAAGTACAAAGAAGGTTATGCTTATATAAGCGAGTACAGCGAGGAGCAACCTTTTGATGGCGATGTAACCTACAGTGCCACGCTTACATGCGATAAACAGCCTGAAATTAAAAGCGTAGAGTAATGAGCAATACAATAAACCTTGCCGGCAACCCTTACCCCTTTGAGCGCACGCCCGAGGGGGCAGGTTACCTGCAACAATTAAACGTAAACTTTAAGGCAGTAAAGCAGCGTAAGCCCGAGGCTTTACAAAAGTATGCTTACTGCATAGCTGCCGGTGCGGCACAAGCCCAAAATGTTGATTTTGATTTTACACTCGAAAAATTCATAAAAGCATGCCCGCACAATTGGATTAAACAGGTAAACAAACTGTTGAATGAACCGGAGAAAACGAACGAAAGTTCAAAAGCTAAAAGCCCGAAAGCTAAAACTACTGAAAAGGAAGAAAAGGCTAAAAAGGCTAAAAGCGATGAAACAACTGAAAAATGATGTAATACATAAAAAAGAAAGGTGCAATGAGACGTTCACAAATTATACAACTATCAAATCAGGGGAAAACGGGTAAATCGTATTTCAGGGAAAAGCTGGGCGATATTGCCGATTTTAATTTAAGCCTGCAAGTGGTAATTAACGATAAAAGGCTAAAAGAAGCTGCCGAAAGCATTAACGAGGTATTGCGCGAGCGCGAGCCGGGTAATGTAAAAGAAGCCCGGGAGCTGGCATTTAGTAGCGATGCTACCGATACCGACCGCCGTGCTTTTCAGGCAGCCTACATGCGCTACTGGGATAGCGACGATGTACAGCAATTTTTGCGCGAAGATGTTAATTTACCGTTGAAAATTGTAAAGCTTAGCAAAAAGCAGCTTAACACCCTTAGCAGCATTACGCCCGACATGGCCGAATGCTTAATGATTTTTACAAATATTGAAACATCAAAAACCGAAGAAAATGAGTAATGCACAAACAACAGTAGAGTTAAAGGGGAAAGAATTCCCTTTTTACCGCACCAACCGCGGACAGTTCGATTTTGAAAATGCAGGTTACACTACCAACGATATTGCAAACGGCAAAGTAAGCGCCATGCTGGCATACATATTTTTTAGTGCCAGGGCATGTGCCAAACGTGCACAAATGAACTGGCCTTATTCATCGCTTGGGCAATTTGTTGACGATACCGATACCGACATACTTAGTGTATTCACACGGCTGAGGGATGCTGAGGAAGCACAGGCACAGCCCGAAGGTGACAACACTGGCGATGAAAATGAAGATTCGGGAAACCCGGAGCCGGTGCACTAACAAGCAACCTTGCAATTGCAATGGGCCAGATGGGGTTAAGCCTGGAAGATTTTCTGGACTTAACCCCATTTGAGTTTAGTGAAGTGCACC
>JAGYOI010000389.1 GCA_018399395.1 Prolixibacteraceae bacterium | reverse complement strand
TTACAGAAGCAAGAAAGATACAATCAGAAATAGATTCTTTAAATTATACTTTTACCAATAAACAAAACCTATTTTAAAAAGTTCATCTATATATAGTGATAAAATCCTAAAACTTTTGTAAATTATACGATGATTAAAGAAAAGAGATGTAATGGGTGATATTTTTCATGAATATATGTCGAAAAGGATAAAAGATATTTCAACTTCAAATCCTTTTGAAAACCCGGGGCCGGTTGTAACTTTCTCCCGTGCTGCAGGTTGCTCTGTGAAAAACATCACGAAATTATTACAAGAACGGTTAAACAGCTTTTCAAAACAGCCCAAATGGGAAATTATTAGTAAAGAAGTATTACATGAATCGGCCGAACGATTAAACCTGGATCATGAAACGGTTCAAACAATTTTTAATTTGAGCGACCGGTCGTTACTTGATGATATTGTAAATGCTTTTATTTCCAGGGATTACCATCTTGAACGAAAAATGTTAAATACTGTCGTAAATGTCATTTATTCATTTGGTATCGAAGGATATAAAATAATTATAGGACGGGGCAGCAACACAATATGCTCATCAATTGAAAAGTCACTTCATATCCGCGTTGACGCACCTCTTGAATGGCGCATACAATCTGTTATGCAATCGAAAAACTTAACCCGCGACAAGTCTCGTTCATTTATTAATCATTTGGAGGCAAACAGGCGTAATTACCGGCAAATGATAAAAGGAAAAGATTCAAAAGATAATGATTTCGATATTACATTTAATAAAATAAGCTTTAATGACGAGGAAATTGTGAACATGGTTATTGATGCAATGAAAATAAAAAAAATTATATAATTTATGTCTTCTTTTGTTTTGTCCGAAACCGAAAAGAAACTGCTGCTTAAAATTTCCCGTAACCGGTTAAAACAATTGTTTAATCGTGATTTTGATGAGAAATATTCAATTACCAAAAATTTGGAAGCGCATTGTGGCGCTTTTGTTAGTTTATACAAGGGAAATGAACTGCGCGGTTGCATTGGTGCATTTAAAGCTGATAAACCTTTGCATGAAACCATTAAAGATGTAACGGTATCAACAGCCCTAAATGATCGTCGCTTTTCACCGGTTACCGCTGAAGAAATTGACGACCTAACCATTGAAATTTCTGTATTGACCCCGCTTGAACGCATTGAAAATTTGAACCAAATTAAATTGGGCAAACATGGCATTTACATTAAAAAAGGCATGTTATCGGGAACTTTTTTACCCCAGGTTGCGTTAAAGACAAACTGGACTGTTGATGAATTTGTTGGTCATTGCAGTCGCGATAAAGCCGGGATCGGCTGGGACGGTTGGCGTGATGCTGAATTATACCGCTACGAGGCTATTGTTTTTAACGACAAGGATAATGTATGAAGCAATTGATGTTTTTATTGGCAATTTTGGCAATTAATGTAAATGTTATGGCAAAAGAAGTTATTGTTTTTGGGGGTGGATGTTTTTGGTGTACCGATGCTGTTTTCGAGCGCATCGAGGGCGTTTCGGATGTAATTCCAGGTTACTCGGGAGGTGAGGTAATTAATCCTTCATACCGTGAAGTATGTACCGGAAATACAGGTCATGCCGAGGTGGTTGAAGTAACATATAATCCCGATATAGTTGCCCTGGAAACCTTGCTCCAGGTATTTTTTACAACGCACGACCCAACTACCTTGAACCGCCAGGGGGCTGATGTGGGAACTCAATATCGCTCGGCCATATTCTATACAAACGAAAAGCAAAAACAAATTATTGAGAAAGTTATTGATGAATTGGAACTAAATAATGTATTTGATGATCCCATCGTAACTGAAGTTTCACCATTAGAGAACTTTTATCAGGCAGAAGAATACCACGATGGATATTTCGAAGCGAACAAACAACAGCCATATTGCCGGTTTGTCATACAACCCAAAATCGAAAAACTTGAGAAGGTATTTGATGAGATTATAAAAAAGAAGTAAGCAACCGGGCAAACAGGGGAATTACTTCCCCACCCTCTCACTCAACTTGCTTGCATTTATATATAACGTGGATGTTATAAAAAACACCATGAACATGAATATTTGTTAAAATTATCCCCTAAGAATTGGTGCGCAGAAAAGAAACATTTAATATATTCGGCAAAATTTT
>JAGYOI010000388.1 GCA_018399395.1 Prolixibacteraceae bacterium | reverse complement strand
GGGTCTCGATGGGCGTCGGCGTTTGTTAACTCCAATAAATTGAATGTTTTTTCTTCTTCAGACAAGGTCATGAATGGATTTCCATCATTTTCATTACTCTTTCTGATTTCAATTTTATTTATTGTTACATTAGCTTCTGAAACCAAATCGGAGGGGAAAGGGGCATCTGTTAACTGAATTGATAAATTACCCTTTGTTTGATTGTTGTCTTCTTCTTCTGCTACTTCGTTACACCCTACAATAATTGACAATAAAAGTAAGGGAAATACCAATATGCTTATCCTTCTCATAATTAATATGTTTTGTTGTTAAACTTATACTTATTTATTAATTCTTGGTTCTTTTAAGAACCCCTATCCCTACAACTCTTAAGTGTTGAAAATGTTGCTTAAACCTCAATCTTATGTGTCGAATGCCACATTTTACAATTTGAGCTGCTGGATATTATTTAAAATGTCTTCTTTCGTCAGATTGTCAAAATCTTCTACTTTTGTGCTTTTATGATAAGAAAGTATAAAGATGAAAGACAAAACACCAGCAATTGAACTCGAAAAACGGATGAATAAGTTTTGCCAAATCATGGATGCTAATTGTCCCGATTGGCAGATGGCTGTCGTTTTTAGTAAAATCAACCTGTTGTATTTTACCGGCACAATGCCCGATGGCATGCTTGTTATTGAACGTGGTAACGATGCAACGTTATGGGCCCGCCGTAGTTATGAGCGTTCTGTTCAGGAGTCAGAATTTCCTGTTATCAAACCAATGAACAGTTACCGTGATGCTGCAACTACTTACTCAAATTTACCTGAACATATTTATCTCGAAACAGAATTTGTACCGTTAGGGATGTTTCAGCGTTTTCAAAAACATTTTCCTTTTAAGCATTATAAATCACTTGATTTTCAAATTGCCCAAACCAGGGCAGTAAAAAGTGAGTGGGAGCTGGGGTATATGAAACAGGCAGGTCGTATTCATGAACGTGTTTTGGAAGAGAAAGTCCCCGGGATGCTACGTGAGGGTATGACCGAGGCCGATTTTGCGGCTGAGCTTTATGAGGTGATGGTGAAAGAAGGCCATCAGGGAACAGCCCGGTTTGCCATGTTTGATTCTGAAGTTGCCGTGGCACAATTGAGTTTTGGCGATAACTCACTGTTCCCTACAAATTTCGATGGTCCGGGCGGTCACCGGGGGCTAAATGCTGCAATGCCCGGACTGGGAAGCAGGAACCGGAAGCTGAAAAAAGGCGACCTTGTGTTTATCGATATGGGGATTGGTGTGAATGGTTATCATTCTGATAAAACAATGACGTATATGTTTGGTCATAAACTGCCCGAAGGGGTTATGGCTGTACATCATCAGTGTGTTGATATACAGAAACAAACGGCAGAATTACTCAAGCCCGGTAATATCCCCGAAGAAATATACGAGACTGTGACAGAGCGGTTAAAACCTGATTTTTTGAAGAATTTTATGGGCTATGGAAACCGGAAAGTGAAGTTTTTGGGTCATGGCATTGGTCTTACTGTTGATGAGTACCCGGTGATAGCAAAAGGTTTTAAAGCACCACTCGAAGAAAATATGGTTTTTGCCATCGAGCCCAAAAAGGGCATTGAAGGAGTTGGGATGGTTGGTGTTGAAGATACATTTATAGTAACCCCCAATGGTGGGCAAGTCATTACCGGCAAAAACGAAGGATTGATTTTGGTTGAATAGTGCTTGATGCCATGATCTAAGAGGACAACGGGTTTTTAACCTGTTTTTCTAAGAGGAGAACAGGTTTCCAACCTGTTTTTTTTGACAATGATGTTTAAGGTTTCACCCTTTGAAAAAGCATGTTCCTTTTAAGGGCGTTGAAGTTGCTGAGTGCGCTAAACGGTCTGCGGGTTTTCAACCCGTTTTACGCGAAACACATTTAATTTTAAAATGCCACGAATCCACGAATTAAAATTCGTTGTTGGTTAATATGTGAGAATTTATCAATTGAACATTCGTGAATTGGTGGCGTAAAAAAACACAATGCCGTATGCATCGTACATATAATAAATGAAAACCACAGCTGCCCATACAAATTAAAAATGATTATATGCACCGTTCCTACGGAACTCTTTTTTTCTGCCATGACCAAATCCATCGGGTTAAAACCCGACGCTACAATA
>JAGYOI010000387.1 GCA_018399395.1 Prolixibacteraceae bacterium | reverse complement strand
GCAGGGTTTTACGGGACCAAACTCATCGGGCCACATTATGTGGATTACGTTTTGCATCCAATCGGGCTTTTCGCCAATCACATATATATTACCAACTCCCTTTAAATTTTCTTCAACCGAACGCAAACTGAAGCGTATTTCGTTGTTTTGCCAATTGCTGCCGCTACCCAGCACATAAACTAAATCAATTTTTTCCATAGCTTATCGTTTTGTTATTATGATTAATCCATTTAAAAAATTTATCGACTCTAAATCGGTGCGTATATCAATATTTTCGGAAGCAATACGCTCAATCAATAAATCTTCTCGACGTGCATGTTTGTTTATATTGGATACTTGTGTAAGTCCCAAAAAATTAACAGCATCGACTAAGGCTTTAAAGTATTCAACCGATGTTCCAATTCGATGCAAGCCACCTTCATATTTTTTCCAATATGAACAAGATGCATCTTCAACTACATAAATTCCAGATGGTTTTAGGTGTTTGAAAAGGCAATTGAACGAAAAAATAACATGGCTTTGCATGTGACTTCCATCGTCAACTATTAAGTCAAAAGGACCATGTTCGCGTGCAATTTTTTCAATAAAAGCGGCATCGGTTTGAGAACCTATTTCAATCGAAACTCTATTTGATGCATACTGTTTACAGTCGGGGTTAATATCAATCCCTAAAATTTTAGAATTTTCGTAATACTCACCCCACATATTTAATGATGAACCTCCAAGAACTCCAATCTCGAGTATAGAAATTTCATCGAGGCGGTTAAATGGTAAGTTTTTTTCGTACTTATTACAGTAGTTATGAACAAGTGAACTCTTATCTGTTCCATGTTTAATTGCAATTTCGTCGAGTGTATTCATTGTAGATGTTTTTTATTATTAGCTCCTTCAAGGTGTCTGTAATAATGTAGAATATATATTCCCTTCATAAGCCTAAGTTTTAACCCTCTTTGTAAAACTGTTTTACTTATAATTGTATCAACCGATAATATTTGTTTGTCTGCACATTTATGTGTTGATTATTGAAATGCCAATCGGTTTTTCGTTTGTGATTATTTGTAACCAGTATCTTCATGGTTTTACTCCTATTTTTACCCAGTTTTCTTTCTTATAAAGGTTTGGGCAGTTATCGTGAGCTATGCAATAACTTTCACTGTGCGGGAACTGATGCCCCGGATAGGACTCAACGCCCCATTTGCTTTGTTCAATCTTTTCCCATTGCCTTGAGAATAAACGCTTATTGTTAAACCAAAAGAAAGTACCGGAATAGTGCCATGGTGCCGAAATATTATACCTGGCCCTGTTTTTCCTAAAACTTCCTATGACACTGTATTTTTTAAGTCTTTCGTCAATAGCATTAAACCCAAGGTTTATGGAATACAGCAATTCAATCCATTTTTTCAGTGGCTTATTGTCTGGCAATTGGCGCCAAACACCTTTTGCATGAGCATAAAAAGTAATGCCTTCGGTGTGCTTTACTTTCGATAATAGAAAAATGAAATGTGCTGTTTCTCCAAGTTTTAAGTCGTTTTCTCTTTTATGTATTGTAATGCCGGGCAGGTATTTATTAATGAGGGAACTCGTTTTTTCAAATGAAAGTGTTTTATCGTCAAGCGAAACAACAACGTGCCGTTCGCCATCAAACATTTGGTAATATTTGCTCAGTAATATTAAGTTGAACAAAACCATGTCGGGTTTGAGCGGATAAATGTAATATATCAAGTTCTTTTTCATTGTTAATCAGTTACGTATTCGTGGCTTATTTCATTACTGTTCGAAAATATGTTATCGATAAAATACTTGCCTTGTTTGTATGTTTTGGGAAGTAGTTCTTTCGTTTCTACATCTAAAAAGCGTTGAACTGTAAATTTTCTGCTGTTCATTTAGTTTGCATTTATTTTAACCGCAATATAAAACATGGCAGAAAAGGCAGAAAGGACACGAAAAAGCCCTGCTATTGCAGGGCTTCGTCATTTGTTATTTCTTCGGATGCATCATCCGCCTTTGGTTTTCGTTTTCTTTTCGATGTCTTTTTAACCGGCAAGTTTTCGGGGGTTTCTATGCCTAAAAACTTCTTTTTACCGGCATCGGTAAGCTCGAGGTAAGGCAACCCACTTTCCCAAATTTGGTAAAGTATTTTCTCATCGAGCTCTTTTTTC
>JAGYOI010000386.1 GCA_018399395.1 Prolixibacteraceae bacterium | reverse complement strand
GAGTTTAAAATCATTGCCGTATTTCCCGTGGTATATTTTTGCAATCCCCGGGCTTACGGTGTAACAATGTTGAAGCCTGGGAACGATGAGTTTTTCTATCCGTTCCCATATTTTTTGAATGCGCGGGCGATTAATTAGTTCTGGTACTTCAGTAAAATATTCGTGACTGTCGTAAACTATTGGTTTTCTTTTGATTTTGCTTGCGATAAAGCAGGCCGGTAAAGTATCGAGGTCGTTTGCTACAATAACATCGTAATGATTGAACATGAGGTGAAAAAATAGCCTGATGTTGTAGTTTGCATAAAAAAGTGCCCCCTTGTTAAACCATAATTTAAACCGGGTTGAAGCTACATTATGACAACGAACAGGCAGGCTTTGTGGTAATTTTCGCCCGGCCATGGTAACACTGAAGCCCATATTGCTGAGCGTTTGTGCAATCTTTTGCACACGGTTATCGGTGGCCAGGTCGTTAGTGACGGCCATGATTAATTTTCGTGGTTTCGTATTTATTGTATTGTTGTGTTTCTGCATTTGAATAGCGAATTCCTAACAAAACTAACGGATTTTTTCGATATTTGGAGATTGATTATAAAAGAAGCGAAGTTCGCTTCTTGATTTTAAATGAAGATAATGATACGTTTACTCGACAATTACGATTTAACAGCATATAATACTTTTAGGATAAGAGCTAAGGCCAAAAAGTTTTTTGAGTTTACCGAACCCGATGAACTGATTTTCTTTCTACAGGAAGGAGGATTGCCAGGCAATTTTTTTGTTTTAGGTGGGGGCAGTAACCTTTTGCTGAAAAATGATTTTAACGGCCTCATAATCTATCCCAACATCCCCGGGGTAGGCGAGGTAGGCGAAGACCGGAACCATATTTTTCTGGAAGCCGGTGCCGGAGTTGAATGGGATGAACTGGTTCGTTTATCAGTTGTATTTGAATTGGGTGGACTGGAGAATTTGTCACTTATTCCGGGGAAAGTTGGCGCAGCCCCTGTTCAAAATGTCGGGGCTTACGGAGTGGAAGCGAAAGAATACATCCACCTGGTACGAGCTGTAGATTTGCAGACAGGACAAAAAGTTGAATTTACTAACGAACAGTGCCGGTTTGGGTATCGTGATTCGATATTTAAGAATGAACTAAAGAACAAAGTAGTTATAACCTCGGTTGTTTTTAAGTTGGATAAGTTTCCTGAATATAATTTGGAATACGGTGCTTTAAAAGCAGAAGTGGATAAAGCAGGTGAGACGACTTTGCAGAATGTACGCGATGCTGTAATCAGAATACGGGAGGCAAAATTGCCCGACCCTGAAAAGATTGGTAATGGAGGCAGCTTTTTCAAAAATCCGGTTGTTAACGATGATGTTGCAAAAAAACTTAAAGATGAATATAAGGGAATGCCGGCTTACCCGTCGGGTATTGATGACAAAACCAAACTGGCAGCCGGATGGCTGATTGACCAATGTGGTTGGAAGGGATACCGCGAAGGCAATGTCGGGGTGCATAGCGAACAGGCTTTGGTACTTGTGAATTATGGCGGTGCTACAGGTGCAGAAGTTGTTGCTCTGGCTGAAAAAATTAAGCAATCGGTTAACCGGAAATTTGGAATTGAATTGATGCCGGAAGTGAATATTATAGGATAGATGTTGAAAGCATTTTATATGATATAAACATCAATTGTGATGCTCTTGGACGTAATATTTGGAATTGTATTCCAAATATCGGCGTAAAAATTGGAGTTAAAGTCCAGATATTGGCGTAATATTTGGAATATATTCTTATATTTATACCATTGTTGAAGGTTTATAAGATTAAAAATTGTGAAAAACCGTAAAATAAAGGCATATATAAAAGAGCGTAGCGCATCTAAAACAGGAAAGATATTTGTTTTTACCGGGGCCAGGCAAACAGGAAAAACAACCTTGTCGCGACATTTGTTTCCGGACTTTAGTTATCTTTCTATTGATGACCCGGTATTACGGGGACGCTATAAGCAATTAAGTGCTAAACAATGGTACTCTCAATTTCCAAAAGCTATATTAGATGAAGTTCAGAAAGAACCTGTTTTGATTGAAAGTATAAAATCGGTTTATGAACAATGGGATGATATTCAATATATACTTTTAGGTTCAAGTCAATTTCTTTTGTTGGAAAAAGT
>JAGYOI010000385.1 GCA_018399395.1 Prolixibacteraceae bacterium | reverse complement strand
ACTTTTATGTCCCGATATCATTTTGTGTCGTATAAATTTAACAAAATGGCCTTTGGTTGGTTTAAATAATTGGGGTCGAAGTAAAGCAGTTTTTTGTGAAAACATGATATTAATCTTTTTCATCCCGGTTGATATCAATTATTTTTACTGGTTAATATCTGATTTTTCAGCGTATTAATTCTTAAAGTGTACACCAATAAATTAGAAACAAAAAAATAATGTACAATTCACATATTGAAACAATCATTCAGAATATCTTTATGCCCAAAATTTAAGCAGATTATGAGAAAAATTTCTACGCTATTTTTTCTGTTATTCATCTCCTGTTCAATTTATGCACAAGTAAGTGTTAAAGGAATTGTGTTGGATGAAAATACGGAAGAGCCCTTAATTGGAGCAACAGTTGTACAACAAGGAACAACCCGGGGAACAGTTACCGGAGTTGACGGCAGTTTTATTTTAAAAAATCTACCTGAATCGGGTTTCACACTCGAAGTTTCATTTATTGGATATCAGGATCAAACAATTAAGGTTGATCCTACCAGTGAAAATCAGGTTGATTTATCGGTCATTAAAATGGAAACCGATGCTATTGGTATCAACGAGATCAGGGTTTTGGCCAATATTGCCATCGACCGGCAAACACCGGTTGCCGTTACCAACATTAAGCCAATACAAATTGAGGAAAAGCTCGGAACCCAAGAATTTCCCGAGATACTGAAAAGTTCGCCTGGTGTTTATACCACTAAACGTGGTGGCGGTTTTGGCGATGCCGATGTGCGTATCCGTGGTTTTGGCAGTGAGAATGTGGCTGTATTAATTAACGGAATGCCGGTAAACGGAATGGAAAACGACCGTGTTTACTGGTCGAACTGGGCAGGCTTGTCCGATGTAACCCGTACCATGCAGGTTCAGCGGGGTATCGGGGCCTCTAAAATTGCTGTACCTTCGGTTGGTGGTACCATTAATGTGTTAACAAAAACCACCGACACAAAAAAAGGCGGCAGTGTTTTTTACAACATGGGTAATAACAATTACCAAAAAGTAGGGGCAACCTTATCAACCGGTTTATTAGAAAACGACTGGGCTGTTACCATGATGTTTTCAAAAACATCGGGCGATGGTTATGTTGAAGGGACACCCTTCGAAGGCTATTCTTACTTTTTTAATGTCTCAAAAAAGATCAACGAACGCCATCAAATGGCATTAACCGTTTTTGGTGCACCACAGGAACATGCACGACGTTATGGAATGATGAGCCTTAACGATCTGAAAAACCGTAAAGAAGGCCATCGTTTTAATGAAGACTGGGGCTACCTGAACGGACAATTCTTCAGTAACTCTACTAACTTTTACCATAAACCCGTTGCCATTTTAAACCACTATTTTGATATCGATCCCGACACTTATCTGAGTTCATCAATATACGGTTCGTATGGTGTTGGAGGCGGTGGTTATTCTACCGAAAACGAAGTATCATTAACCTTCAACGAAGAAGGTCAGATCGATTGGGATAAAGCATATCAGGAAAACCTTGAATATGCTGCAAATGGCAATGGCGCCGGACTTTATTTTCAAAACTCATACAACAACCACCGTTGGTTCGGTGGTTTGTCAACGTTGAAAAAATCGGTTGGTAATTTTGATTATCTGGCAGGTGTTGATTTACGTTATTACTACGGCGAACACTGGCAACAGGCCGATAACTTATTCGGGGCCGATTTTGTATATGACCGTGCAAACACCGATGCTGTTAACTTTCATAACCGTCCGGTACGTCAGGGGGGTGTAATAAACTATGATAACGATGGTGAAGTACTGTGGGAAGGTTTGTTCCTTCAGGCTGAATATAATGATGACGAACTATCAGCTTTTGCTTCAGCCACTATCTCAAACCGCTCGTACCGCCGTTACGATTTTGCCCAATACTTTTCCGATGATTTTAAAACTGAACTGGAATCGAACCCTGACGTGGCAGAACAATGGGAAAATAGGCACCGGGATTATATGGATGGCTATAATTCAGTTTTTGAAACCAAAGCTTATACTGTTGATCAGGTAACCGAATGGCGTCATTTCCTTGGTGTCTCGGCAAAAGCAGGTGCAAACTATAACATAGATGAGCACCATAATGTATTTGTAAATGGTGGTTATATGCAACGCCAGCCTA
>JAGYOI010000384.1 GCA_018399395.1 Prolixibacteraceae bacterium | reverse complement strand
TTTTTGTGGCACGCGGGCTTTTTGGCTTTTGCCCAAAACTTCATGGATGTTGATACGGTTATTCCGGCCATGGTTATCGAGTCGGGCGGAAATGCTATGCACATTGGCATAATAACGGCCATAATGCTGGGAGCGTCGAGGTTTACACAGTTGTTTTTTGCCCCGTATGTAAGCAATATCTCCTACAAGAAAAAATTTCTGATTGGAGGCATAAGCACACGCGTACTCTCGCTTTTTGCGCTGGGAGGTGTTTTATTTTACCTGCGCAATCACCAATCGTCGGCTATTCTTTGGCTTATTTTTCTGTTCATTACCATTTTTGCCCTGGCGGGGGCATTTACCAACATTAGCTTTAGCGATGTGCTGGGTAAAAGCATATTGCCCGAAAAACGAAAAACTTTTTTTTCGGCAAAGCAAACCATTGCAGGAGCAATTGTAGTAGGCGCTGCTTTTTTAGCCAAAAAAGTCCTGATTATGTTTGACTACCCGACCAACTTTGCCATGATGTTTTTCATTGGTGCTTCATTACTGCTCATCGCTTCGGGTGGCTTTTGGAAGGTAAAAGAGGTAGAACCATCAAAAATGAAAATAAAAAGCCTGCGAAATTTTCTACAAATACTAAAAAGAGAGCTAAAAGAAAACAAAAAACTCCCGTATTTTTTAGGATTCATCAACACACAGGGAATTATCATTTCGTTTCTTCCCTTTGTGATGCTGTATGCCAAACAAACACTAAACACACAAAGCAGCGACACCGGCACATTCCTTCTTTTCAAAGTAATTGGAATTGTATTAATTAGCCTGCTTGTCTTTTTTGTTTCAAAAAGAATACGTTACAATAAGCTACTATATTTCAATGTATTATTGTCGGTGGCTTTAATCACAACTACATTCTTCATTAATGAACAACAGTCACTAATGTTCGTATTTGTTATGGGCGGCATGGCTTTTTCGCTGTTTACCATCACCATGAACGGCCTGTTGCTTGAAGTATCGACAAACGAAAACCGGGCCATTTACACTGGTTTCGCAGGTGCCGGCAACATTCTCCCGGCATTGGTGCCCGTCGCCGGCGGTGGCATTATCAGCCTTTTCGGGTTTACGGCCTTTTTTGTCATGTACCTGGTTCTTATCCTTTCATCTTTATTTTTCATTTATAAAATCGATTGCAAAAAATGAAAACCAAAAACAGCATTACATACCATCCTATAGGCATTTTCCGCAGCAGCTACCATCCCAATACAGGGGCGCCCCGGCAAGGCATTTTATATCCTGAAAACCGGGGCATCATTGAACTTTTTGAGCATTACACACAGGCACTTGAAACCCTCGACATGTTCGAACGCATTATTGTGCTGTTCCATTTCGACAGGGTTCAGGGTTGGGATGCAAACGTAAACCCACCCGAATCGTCTCACAATCATCACTTCGGACTTTTTTCAACCCGCAGTCCGCGACGGCCAAACCCGATTGGAATGACCAATGTAAAGCTCGAAAAAATTGAAGGCGGGAAACTTTTTGTATCAGGCATCGATGCTTTCGATGGCACCCCAATACTCGACATCAAGCCCTATCTCCCATCGGTAGATTGTGTAAGTAGCCAACAAAACGAAGATGCAGAAGCCTACCTTGGGCATCACGATGAAGATTATATCGATGACCCGGCATTTTACATGTAAATCATGAAAAGCTCACAAAACAATATCGACAAACAAAAAGTGAATGAATTAATTAGCAAACAGGAATATGGAAAAGCATTGAACTATTTGCACAATATTCGGCTGAACAGCCCCAACAAGAAAGAAGTCGATGCGCTTATTGAGCAAATAAACACCATCCTTCGGTTTATAAATCGTGATGTCTTTGCTTCAACAAATCTTGATATGGACCCATGGTTTGAATAAAACTTTTATTAAATTTCGGATTCTCTTATTCAAAACCAACATAATGAATACTCAACTCGAACAATTAAAAACCGAAATCTTAAGCTGCCAGAAATGCGAACTTTCGAAAACCCGTAATCATGTAATTTTTGGCGAAGGCAACGAACATGCCCCCATTATGGTAATAGGCGAAGCTCCCGGGGCCGACGAAGACCGCGTAGGCCGGCCGTTTATCGGGCGCTCGGGACAACTGCTCGACAAAATTTTTGATGCCTGCGGTTTTACCCGCGACGAACATAT
>JAGYOI010000383.1 GCA_018399395.1 Prolixibacteraceae bacterium | reverse complement strand
AAATGCAGCGGCTTAAAGAATTCCGGATGGCCGAAGTGCTGCAGTCGATACCTTTTAACGTGGTGAAAAGTACCATGTCGATATTTCTTTCCGAGGTTTTGTATAAAGTATTGCAGAACGAAGAGCCCGATGCTCACTTGTTCGATTTTATTTATCATTCGGTGCAATATCTCGACTCACTGGAAGAGGGGGTGGCCAATTTTCACTTGTGGTTTTTAATACGATTGCTGGGAAATCTGGGGTTTGGCATGCAAAACAACCATTCACCAGCCAATCCGTGGTTCGATATGAAAACCGGAAGCTTTACAGGGCTGAAACCCATATTGCCCGAAACCCTTAACCGCGAACTTTCAGTTTTGGTATCCGACTTTATCTCGATGGATTTGCACCAGTTGAAGGAGTATCAGTTGTCGGGTGGAATGCGAACCCGCATGTTGGAGTTGATTATTAATTATTACCATTTACATTTCGACAGCATGGGTGAAATACGTTCGCTTGAAGTAATGAAAGAGGTTTTTCATTGAGGAAGTTTTTTACTTCACGAAATAATTATTCATTAATCAGCTATCAATTTATATCTTTGTGGCTCAAAAATCAAAATACAATGGCAGATTTTAAACGTACTTTAATTACCTCGGCATTGCCTTACGCCAACGGCCCGGTGCATATTGGCCACCTGGCAGGTGTTTATGTGCCGGCCGATATTTATGCCCGCTACTTGCGACTGAAAGGTGAGGAAGTGGCTTTTATAGGTGGGTCGGACGAGCATGGCGTGCCCATTACCCTGAAGGCTAAAAAAGAGGGGGTTACACCGCAAGATATTGTTGATAAATACCATAATATTATAAAGGATTCGTTCGCGCGCTTTGGCATTTCGTTTGACGTGTATTCGCGCACCAGCGCTGAAGTGCACCATGCCACGGCATCGGAGTTTTTTAAGAAGTTGTACGACGACGGGAAGTTTGTTGAGAAAACCAACGAGCAGTATTACGATGAAGAGGCGGGGCAGTTTTTGGCCGATCGCTATATTGTAGGCACGTGCCCGAAATGCAACAACGAAAAAGCGTATGGCGACCAATGCGAAAGCTGTGGCTCGTCGTTGAACGCTACTGATTTGATTAACCCGAAATCGATGTTGAGCGGCAGTGTGCCCGTAATGCGCGAAACGAAACACTGGTATTTGCCCCTCGATGAGTATGAGCCCTGGCTGAAAGACTGGATTTTGGAGCAGCACAAGGAGTGGAAACCCAATGTTTACGGTCAGTGCAAAAGCTGGCTCGATGGCGGGCTTAACCCACGCGCGGTAACCCGCGACCTGAAATGGGGCGTGCCGGTCCCGGTTGAAGGTGCCGAAGGTAAAGTGCTGTACGTATGGTTTGACGCGCCTATTGGATATATATCGGCAACGAAAGAGTGGAGCGGCGATTGGGAAAAATGGTGGAAGGACGAAGATACCCGCATGTTGCACTTTATTGGTAAAGACAATATTGTTTTCCATTGCATAATTTTCCCCTCGATGTTGAAGGCCGAGGGAACGTACAACCTGCCCGAAAATGTGCCAGCCAACGAGTTTTTGAACCTCGAAGGGGACAAGATATCGACATCGCGCAACTGGGCGGTGTGGCTGCACGAGTACCTTGAAGAGTTTCCGGGCAAGGAGGATGTGCTAAAATATGTTTTAACAGCCAACGCACCCGAAACGAAGGACAATGATTTTACGTGGAAAGATTTTCAGTCGCACAACAACAACGAGCTGGTAGCCATTTTGGGTAATTTTGTAAACCGTGCCCTGGTGCTTACACAAAAATATTACGATGGTGAAGTTCCGGAATTGGGAGCACTGACCGATTTTGACAAGGCCACACTCGACCGTCTTAATTCGTTGAAAAACGAGGTTGAAAAAAGCCTTAACACCTTCAGGTTCCGCGAAGGGCTGAAACTGACCATGGACATGGCGCGCCTGGGCAATAAGTACCTGGCCGACATGGAGCCCTGGAAGGTTGCCAAAACTGACCCTGAGCGTGTGAAAACTATTATGAACATTTGCCTGCAGATTACAGCAAACCTCACCATTGTTTTTGAACCTTTCCTGCCATTTACAATGGACAAGCTGCGTGGCTACATGAACATTGAAAAGTTGCAGTGGAGCGAATTGGGCCGCACCGATATTATTCCGGCAGGCCATAAAGTAAACAA
>JAGYOI010000382.1 GCA_018399395.1 Prolixibacteraceae bacterium | reverse complement strand
TGATTCAATATTGTAGCCTATGGTTTCAACCATAGGAAATGGATGCGTACACAAAGAAGAATGCCATGGGCATGGTGCATATAATGTTTATCAAATCATAACCATCAGTTTGAAGTTATACTATACTGTAAAATAGAAGGTACTACCTTTGCCTTCGGTGCTTTCAACCCAAATTTCACCGCCATGTTTATCAACCAGTTCTTTGCAAAGAATTAATCCTAAGCCGGTACCTTTTTCATTGTTTGTGCCATTGGTGGTAACATTTTCGTCAATGCGGAATAACTTTTTAGCCGTTTCGGGCTCAATGCCCACTCCCTCATCTGATACGGATATTATCGTCTTTCCGTTTTGTGTAGTTGAAGCTACGGTTACTTTTCCACCGGAATGTGAGAATTTGATGGCATTGCCCATAAGGTTTCGCAACACCGTACTGAGCATTACTTTGTCGGCATGAACAAAGATTTTTGCCGGTATATTATTAACCAGCGATACTGACTTTTGTCGGGCACTTTCGTATAAAAGGGAAGCTGCCTCGCTAACAATGGTTGAAACATCAATTTTTTCGGGATTATATGCCATGCGGCCAGTCTGGGCCCTCGACCAATCGAGCAGGTTTGTCAATAGCTCCATGGCCCTTTCCGATGAATCACGGATAACTTCGGCATAGTGTTGTATTTTTTTCACATCCAGTTTACCTGCATTTTCAACCAACAGGTCGCTCATGCCGAGAATGCTGTTAAACGGACTTTTTAAATCGTGAGAAATAATGGAGAAGAA
Organism: Prolixibacteraceae bacterium; assembly: GCA_018399395.1. GTDB lineage: Bacteria > Bacteroidota > Bacteroidia > Bacteroidales > Prolixibacteraceae > Roseimarinus. Next base: position 1,427 of record JAGYOI010000382.1, on the reverse strand, counting down.
TTTATCTTTAGTAGCATTTAAATCTTCAAGTTTTTCTAATGTTTCTTTTTGCCGGGTAACATCGTTCAAAAAATTAAAAGTAGCAGGCCGCCCATTCCACATTAACTGAACCCCGCTCATGGTAACCCAGCGCACCGAGCCATCTTTTGTAAGCATTCGGAATTCATATTGCTGCTCAACATTTTCCCCTTTCAAACGTCGCTTATATCTGTCAATCAACATATCACGGTCTTCAGGGTAAACAATTCGGAGAAACTCCATATTATGAAGTTCCCGGCTGCTGTAACCTGTAAACTCTTCAATTTTGGGGTTAAAATATGCTAACCGGTAATCCTGGGCAATTACGATACCTTCCTGTGCCGTTTCAAACATCAGGCGATGTTGCGCTTCGCTTTCCTTTATTTTAGCTTCCGATTTTACTTTTACATGAGCGTTGGCTAAAATATTGGCAAGTATTTTTAAAAACTCAACCTGCCTCATGCTCCACGTGGTTTTATTTTTAACCGCATCAAAACCAAAAAAACCGATAATACGCTCATTCGTAATAACAGGTACCGACAAAAGTGACTTGACATTTTGTTCTTGAAATATCACTTTCTCGTTATTCGCTTCTTCGGGTAAGGCTGCAATATCAGGTATATTGATGGATTTACCTTGTATGATTTGTTCTTTCCACCATGGAATGGTATCGGTACTGAAATTCTGCATAGTGTCAATAACCGATGCCGTACCCTGGCTACACCACTCATGTGTATTGTTTATGATGTTGTAATCACCTTCAAAAAAGAATAAATAAGTACGGTCGACATTAAAGAAATGGCCCAGCCGCCCTAACATCGACTGAATTTTTTTATCAATATTAATATCATTCACCTTGATAAAATCGGATGATATTTCGGCCACCATTTTTTGAAAACGTATTTGGTACAAGAGATTTTCTTCTGCCTTTAAGCGTTCAACAGTACGCCCTATTCTTTCGGCCAGGCCACCAATAAGCTGTCGTTCTTCTTTAAGAAACGGCCCTTCATAATCCTCAGGCATTTCTGTAGTATATCCAACTTCAATAAACCCGGATTTTTCGCCATCAATGATCACCGGAGACTTTAAAACCCACTCCCCGTTTTCTAAATAATTTTCCGTTTTAAAATCATAATCATTAAATGTAATCCGCCCGTAAGCAATTTCGGGATATTGTACACTTTCGGGCAATGTTTCAACAAAACGGCTAAAAAGCTTAATGCGTGTAATATTTTTAATTTCGGTTAGCTCACCCAGTTTATAGAAGGCATTTAGTTCTTTGAGCCTTTCACTGGCTTTGTGTTCAGCCGCTACCCTTTCGGTAATATCGGTAATGATAACGTAATTGTTACCATTTGTTGTAGCAACCCTGAATTCAATATCCTTTACTTCACCATTTTTGCAACTTA
>JAGYOI010000381.1 GCA_018399395.1 Prolixibacteraceae bacterium | reverse complement strand
GTGTAGCACGTGGTGTTGACCCATCATTAGACCAGGAAGCCTTAAGGGTTGTGAACAGCCTGCCTAAATGGAAACCTGGTATGCAACGAGGAAAACCGGTTCGTGTATCATACACCGTTCCAATCAATTTCCAGTTACAATAATTAATAAAGAAATATTTAATTCCTGGTTCTGTCCCCATGGCAGAATCAGGTTTTTTGTATCTATCAATTTATGGAGAACACACCAGAGAGAATCACTAAAGATCAAGAAAAAGTTGTATTGGTTGGGCTTATCAATCAGGAACAAGATGAGACAAAGGCCAAAGAGTACATCGACGAACTTGAATTTCTTGCACACACCGCCGGGGCAAAAGTTGAAAAAAAATTTTTTCAACGGCTCGATGTGCCTAATACAGTTACATTTGTAGGCTCCGGGAAACTCGAGGAGATTTCAAATTTCATTAAAATAAATGAAATTGACACGATCATCTTTGATGATGAACTCACGCCTACCCAACTCAGGAACATAGAAAAAAGATTATCGTGCAAAGTACTCGACCGCACCAACCTGATTCTCGACATTTTTGCGTCAAGGGCACAAACTGCCTACGCAAAAACACAGGTAGAGCTGGCACAACTCCAATATATGCTACCCCGGCTTACCCGGATGTGGACCCACCTTGAACGCCAAAGAGGTGGTATTGGGTTACGTGGACCCGGTGAAACACAGATCGAAACAGACCGCCGTATCATCCTTACAAAAATATCGCGGCTCAAAGAGCAACTCAAAAAAATTGACAAGCAAATGAACACCCAGCGGAAGAACCGCGGGAAACTGGTCCGTGTTGCCCTTATTGGTTATACCAACGTTGGAAAATCAACCATGATGAACCTCCTTACCAAGTCGGAAGTATTTGCTGAAAACAAACTTTTTGCAACACTGGATACCACCGTACGCAAAATGGTTATTGGCAACCTGCCCTTTCTGATTACCGATACTGTTGGTTTTATCCGCAAACTGCCACACGGATTGGTTGAATCGTTCAAATCAACCCTCGACGAGGTGCGCGAAGCCGACCTGTTAATTCATATCGCTGATATATCACACCCCGGATTTGAAGAACATATTCATACCGTAAACGAAACCCTCGAAGAAATTGAAGCGGGCAACAAGCCAACTATTTATGTTTTCAACAAAATAGATGCATACACTTACAATAAAAAGGATGACGACGATTTGTCGGATAAAACTACTGAAAACTGGACACTGGAAGACTGGAAAAGAAGCTGGATGGCCAAAAACAACACGCCATCGGTATTTGTTTCAGCTAAGGAAAAAACCAATATTGATGAATTGAAAAAGATTCTTTATAAAAAAGTAAAAGACATACATGTAACCCGCTTCCCGTACAACGATTTCCTTTATGCACCCGAGTTTGAAGACATTGACTAAGAATCGTAAAAAATTGCCCCCAATTGATTTACTTCCTTATCGTCGGTACATTGTTGCAATAATTCTTTAATCGTTAATTTTAAAACCGGGTGTACATAATCAGGGGCAATTTCACTCAACGGCTCCAAAACAAACCGTCGTTCATGTAAGTGTTTATGTGGAAGTACGAGTTCGGGGGTATCAACAATTTCATTGGCGTATAAAAGAATATCAACATCAATGGGCCGTGACGCATAACCTTTGCCCCCGATACGTTCGCGTCCCAGTTTTTCTTCAATCTCATGACATTTTTGCAACATCTCGCTGGCAGAATAATCTGTCATTATCTCAACAACCATGTTTAAAAACTTTTCTTCGGTCTTAAACCCCCAGGCCTCAGTCTCGTATACCCCCGATAAATCAATAATATGGCCTATACCTACATTTATGTACCGTATCGCCCGCGATAATAATTTATAACGATCGCCTATGTTCGACCCCAACGACAAAAAAGCTTTAATCATGATGTATATTATTATTCAGTATCTGTGATATTTTATAAATGTACAAATTCTTTAACAAAAATACGAAAGTCATATTTCTATATTTCAAGCTGAATATTCATCCTGCATGTCAAGTATTTACCTGCCCTTGTCAATTTTTTTTCATCATCTTAAAAAATATTCAATGCATTTAGTACCTTTATTTTCAAGATTCATTCTGTAATATTTTTCCAATTTGCCATACATATATTTATATCAGTAATTGAAAATATACAGACTTAAATTATAAC
>JAGYOI010000380.1 GCA_018399395.1 Prolixibacteraceae bacterium | reverse complement strand
TAAATACTTTTGATTTCCTTCGACCAGTTGGGGTATTTTTGCACTTCGTCAACTAAGAGGTATTTTCCACCCCGCTTTACAAACTCCTCGACAAAAACGACAAGACTGTTTGATGAAAAGTAGATATCGTCAAGCGAAATGTAAATTGTTGATTCGTCAAATGGCAATTCATTTTTGGCATACTGAAGCATTATGGTGGTTTTGCCCGTGCCCCGCATCCCAATAATAATGTTTAGCCGGTTCTTCCAGTCTATCCGCTCGTATAAGTACCGTTTAAAAGTGCTATTTGTACGTTTTATTTGTTGGTACGACCATGTGTATAATCTGTTTAATTCCATAATCGTTGAATTTACTTTACAAATATACGCAAAAACGTCAAATCAAATCAACAAAAAATACATAAAACGTCAAATTGAATAAACAAAAATGCGAATTTAATATTTTTTCAAAAAATCAACTTACGAAATATTGCAAAAAAGAAAAAAATCGTATATTTGTACTTAAAACGTAAAATTAAAAGCAACGTGTCTAAAAAGAATAAAAAATACAACGATATACTTGAGGCTGCACAAAAGCTTTTTTGGAAATTTGGTTTCAAAAAAGTGACCATCGAGGAGATTTGCCGCGAAGGGAATGTGAGTAAAATGACTTTTTATAAGCATTTTGATAATAAAACCGAAGTTGCCAAGGTGGTACTCGACAGGGTTGTTGGCGGTGCATCGGAGAAGTTTAAAAAGTTGAAAGATGAAGTGCAGTCGGCTTCGGAGCTAATGGAAGGTATGCTGCACATGAAAAAGGAAGGGATTCACGATATAAGTCCTGAATTCCTGGCCGATTTTTATACCGACAAGGAACTTGGATTGAAAGAATACATCGGGAAATTAACCCAAAAAGTGTGGGTTGAAATGATGGAAGATTTCAAAGAGCTGCAGCAAAAAGGACTCATTCGAAAAGATTTAAAAATTGAATTTTTTATGTACATGGCGCACAAAATCAACGATTACCTCGAAGACCCGTACTTGTTATCGCTTTACCCGAATGCCGAAGATTTAGTGATGGAGTTCACCCGTTTTTTTGCTTATGGTATGTCACCCCGGAATAAATAGCAGATGAAGAGAATCATTTCCATATTGCTGATAGTTGCTGTATTTTTTGTAAACGAAATTTTTGCGCAGGATGTCAGCTACAGGGGGCAAGCTTCGGCATGGACAAACTACAACCCTGTCAACGAGCTTGATTTGTGGGGCGGTGCGCGTTATATCCCGCAGCTTAATTTCGAATACGGAACAGTTGCGAAAGGGCTTTTCGATGTTGAAGCCTCAGCGAACATTAACGGAACGCTCGGTACGCTTCCTTTCGATACATTGTACTCCCACGGTAAAATCAAACCCTACCGTTTATGGGCGCGCTACTCGAACCAACAGCTTGAAATCAGGGCCGGGTTGCAAAAAATCAACTTTGGTTCGGCCTCGATGATTCGCCCACTGATGTGGTTCGATAAAATTGACCCGCGCGACCCCTTGCAACTCACCGATGGTGTGTGGGGCATCCTGGGGCGTTATTATTTTCTGAACAATGCCAACGTTTGGTTATGGGCACTTTATGGGAACAAAGAGGCCAAAACCTGGGAGATTGGAAACACCAGTCAGCAACGGCCTGAATTTGGCGGGCGGGTGCAATTGCCCGTGCCAAAGGGCGAAGTTGCTTTTTCGTACCATAACCGCGAAGTGGATAAAAGTGGTATGGGCGAAATGCCGGATATTGTTGAAATTGTAAACGAAAACCGCTTTGGTCTCGACGGGAAATGGGACCTGGGTGTTGGCCTTTGGTTTGAGGCTGCATGGATGCAAAAAAGCAAAAGTATGGGCATGTTTACCAACCAGGTTTCGGCTTGCATAGGCACCGATTACACTTTTGGAATTGGCAATGGTTTAAATATGGTTTTTGAACAGTTGTTGTTTGCCTACGATGAAAAATCCTTTGGTATGGAAAATCCTTACTCGTTTTCAACACTCTCGGTAAATTATCCTATGGGGTTTAGTGATAACCTGAGTGCCATGTTTTATTACGATTGGAATAACAACGATATATACAACCTGGTGACCTGGAACCATCAGTTCCGTCGCTTCACGTTCTATGCAATGGGGTATAGCAACCCCAAAAATTACAACATTCCGCTCACGGCAAACGAAGTAAATTTATTTGCCGGAAC
>JAGYOI010000038.1 GCA_018399395.1 Prolixibacteraceae bacterium | reverse complement strand
TCAGGAAATTGAGATTGGATGATTTGTTGGGAATTTGGTTTAGCGGCAACCCGTATTCCATTTCCATCGCGGTGTGTAAGGGTAAAAGCCGATTTACCATAGTCGTTAAAAATAAGCGCGTTGTTTCCAAAGGTACAACCGGTAACAAACTGCACACCATCGGCCATGCAGTTGTTGGTTTCGGTAATGGCCAGCAGGTCTTCCATGCCGTCGGATTGTGCTTTGAGCTCTCGCATGGCGTATGTTGCAGCCATAATACCCATGGCCAGTCCCGGACAAAAGTGCCCGTGAATTTGGGCTGCTTTTATCATCAGGCCCTCCAGGTCGTTTTGTGCAATGAGCTTTTCAATTTCCATTCGGGGTCGTTTTTTCAACAATTCGCGCAGCTGAAGGGCTGCATCGTCGTGATTGGCCAAAAGTGAAGTATCGCTGCTTTTGATATCCAGTACCGGGCTGTTGTTAATGGCATCTAGGCCTTCGACCAGCAAATGTGTTCCTTCACAACGGATGAGCTTTACCCTGGTTACCCCGATAAGGTTTGGGCGAAACGGGCTGCGCGAGGCAAAAACCCCGCGAAAATCGCCAAAATGGGTTGTGTGTGCCAATTTCTTGCTGTCCGAAAGGTGGAAATTGAAAACGATATCAAGGTATTGTACTTCATCGATATTCGTAAGTGCTTCGGCATATTCATCGTAAATAACAATGGTGCTGGGTTGCGCTTTGATGTCGTTAAAAGGTGCTGGTTTGTCAAAATTATTTTTGACAGTGCCAATTGGGTTAAAATTTATGGTTTGCACGGCTTTATTCAGTTAATTTACAGAACAATTGTTTAACCTGTTCTTCTAAAGAATTGTCTATTTTACCCATTACATGCTCAACAATGCTTTTATCAAGTGTCGCAATTTTATGGGTTCTGATTACAGAAGGCAGTTTAAGACCGGAGTTCGCCCAGTTTTGAATTTGTATATCATTCTTTGTGTGGTATATATGACTAGTGATTCTGCATACAATAATATCTCCATCTCCAAAATCATTGATAACTAATGCGGGCCTCTTTTTTACTTTAGAATTGTCGGTAAATGGGAATTTAAGGAGAACAATTTCTCCAAACTTAAAGTATTCCATAATCAATAATTATCATAAATGGAATCTGACTCTGCGTAACCTTCAAGAAAATGCTTTTCAGATGCCTTGCAAAACTGAAATTCATCGTTTTTTTCAGAATCATCAATCAAAATTATTACTCTGACATTTTTTTCTTTCACTGTTCCAAATTCTGATTGAACTTTTGAAGGAATAATAATTTGATTGTTCCTTATCTTTGATTTAAACTCAATAGCTTTCATACATTTCTTTTTTACAAATTTAATGATTTTAAACTCAAATAAATAATTTTAAAACTTGCAACAAATTTTTGATGCTATACTTGTTTTTCTTGTTTCAATCCTTTAGGAATCACAAACAAATCCCCGTCGTCTTTTATAATTTTCACTTTAATGCCAAAAAGGTTTTCAATATTTGTTTCGTTAATTATTTCGGTTGTCCCGGCTGCAAATACGCGGCCTGATTTGAGCATCATCATTTTGTTGGCATAACGGGCGGCCAGGTTGATATCGTGCAAGGCAATGATAACGGTAAGCCCTTTGCGGGTGAAACTTTTTAGCAGTTCCAACACTTCCAGTTGGTGTTGCATGTCGAGGTTCGATGTAGGTTCGTCGAGCAGCAATATATCGGGTTCCTGTGCCAGGGCACGGGCTATGTAAACGGTTTGTTGCTGGCCACCGCTGAGCTTATTAAAAGGGCGCATTGCCAAATGGCCGATATGCAGTGCCTCAATTATTTCGCCTGTTATGGCAAGGTCGTGCTCCGATGGTTTCCAGTTGATGTATGGCTTGCGGCCTAATAAAACCATATCGAAGACATTCATGCTGGCATTTCGGTTTTCGTTTTGCGGTATGTAGGCCATTTCCTTTGCCAATTCAACGGGAGTAAAATCGCTGAGTGTTTTTTCGTTTATAAAAATCGTGCCCTGGTATGGTTTCAAAATGCCATTCATGCACTTGATAAGCGTACTTTTCCCCGAGCCATTGGGGCCCACCAAAGCTACAAGGTCACCTTTTTCAATGCCAAAATCAATATCGCTAAGGGTTGGCGTACCGTTATAGCTGAATGATATGTTAGAGATAGAGATTTTCATGGTATTTATCGTTTCATTCCCCGAATTAGTAAAAACAAAAACAATGGTGCCCCGATAAACGAGGTCAGGATTCCAACGGGCATGATTACCGGTGCCATGGCTGTACGGGCAAGGGTGTCGCTAAGCAATAAAAATGCACCGCCAAACAGGGCAGAAGCCGGAATCACAAAGTGTTCGTCGGAACCAATAATGCGCCTGACGATGTGCGGAACAACCAGCCCCACGAAGGCAATCACCCCAAAAAACGAAACCACCACGGCCGTAGCGAGCGAGGCTGCCACCATGCCGGTAAGCCGCACACGGGTTACGTTTACCCCGAGGCTGCGGGCATACTCATCGCCCGATTGCAACGATTTATAATTCCAGCTTTGTTGTAGGAAGAAAGCCATAACCGGTACCAATACGGCTGTCATGATGAGGGTCTCGCGCCAGGTGGCACGCCCCATATCACCAAAAGTCCAGAACACGATGGCAGCAAGTTGTACATCGTCCGAAAAATATTGCATGGCCGATATGCCTGCACCAAAAAGCGACGAAATAATGATTCCAGATAAGATGATGATTTCAGGAGTTGCCCCTTTATATTTTGATAACAGCAGAATGACCACAACACTCACCAGGCTCCAGATAAAAGCTGAAACGGTGACCACGTAAGGGTTGTTGATAATGGCCGCATCGGCCGGACTACTGTAGCCACTGCCTGCCCCCAGAAAAATAATAGCGAAAGCAGCGCCAAATGCCGCTGCACCCGATATGCCCAATGTAAACGGCGAGGCCAGCGGGTTTTTCAGCAAGCTTTGGATAACTGCACCCGAAACAGCCAGCGCGGTGCCTGCCAGTACAGCCCCGATAACACGTGGCAGCCTTATCGAGAGTATAATTTGCGAAGAGAATGGTTCGCCGTTTCCACTAATAACCCTCAATAACGACGAAAATGAGGTGTCGGCCGAACCCGAAACCAAAGCCAGGCCGGCAAAGCCAATGAGCAACAATACGGTAATGCCCATAAACCAAACCCGCCGGCGAATAAACTTTTTGTATTGTGCTACAATTTTTTCAGTCATTTTACGGGGTTGTTAACAGGTTTATCGGTTTAAATATCGGGGTTTGCGATGTTAAACGGTCGTACAATTTTGCGCCAAAAAACTGTTGGGTTATTTCATTGGTTTTATTTTTTATGTTGATATCCGAAAACCTTTCAGGATAAAGTACTTTCCCGATGTACCAGGCATTGGCCAGCACAAGCCCGTAGTTGGTGGCATAATTATTATAGGGCATCACCACGTACGTTTGCCCTTTTTGAATGGCACCAAGGCTTTGCTGCAGCGAGTTTCCCGATGCCAGGTCGTTCCTCGAAAGCAACAAGCCCGAATGATCGATAAAAATATAATCAGGATTCCACATCATCAGTTGCTCCTTATCGATGTAAGTGCCCCGCACGTGCGAATAACGTTCGTCCCTTACTTCAGCAGCCACATTTTTGGCATTCAGGAACATAAAAGGCGGGTAGTAGGGTTGGGTTGAGGTTATGCCATGTGCACCACTGTAAGGTACGCCACCAATGTACACACCGGGTTTCAGCCCGTCGGGAATGTCATGTGTGCGTTGGTTCAATTCTGCAATATTTTGGTTGATGAACTGTACCAGCGAATCGGCACGGGCTTCGTTATGCAATATTTTGCCCAGGAGCCTGAATGTAGAAAACAAGGTATCTCGTGCAGTACCAAACTCGGTTGCATCAATGGCCACAACCGGGATGCCGGTTTGTGTTTGCAGCCTGTTGGCATCTTCAACGGTAGCGTAGGTCATAAAAATTGCTTCTGGCCTGGCTTTTAAAATCAGTTCGGCATCGCCACTCATTTTAGGACCGATAATGGGAAGGTTTAGCAAATCAGGGTTGGCCAACATGTATGGCCGGTCGTTTCGGTGTTCAATATCTTCGATGCCGGCAATTTTATCGGCAGCATCCATGTACAGCAACATACGGAGGGCACTGGCACGCACGCCAACAATGCGGTTAAGGGTGTCGGGCAGATGAACCTGCCGCCCCAGCATATCGGTAAATGTGCGGGTGTTTGCTGCATTTTGGTTTTGCTGGTGTTTGCAAGCTAAAAATAGCATTTGCACTAAAACACATAATATGAAAAGAGTTTTCTTCATTGTTATAATTTAATACTTGCTTTGATTGAAACCAGCCTGCCTGGCGATAAATACTCCGCTGTTTCAAGATGTTGATTGTTAAAGATGTCACGAATGTCGAGCGATAACGTTATGTTCTCCATTAATCTTTTTGAAAACATTATATCGAAGGTCGTGTAACTTTCAATTTCCTGACTATTGGCATCATCGGAATATTGTTTGCCTTTATATTGACCAGTACAGGTGATATTTACTAAATTGTTGAACCACATAGCTACGAACGAAGCCGAATGGATAGGTGCATATTTTAACGATTTACCTTCCAGTTCGGGGCGCTCATCAAATTGGTCGATGTTTGACTGAGAAAAAGTATAGTTTGCCCCCATGTTGATGCTTGTTGTTGGACGGTATTTCGCGTCCAGTTCCACCCCATGGGACGTTATGCCGGTAACATTTTCGCGTATTGAAATGGGGCGTCCCCACAGGCTGTCGCCGGTACTTACGTAATATAAAAAGTCGTCGCCTTTTGATAACCAGACAGTAGCTGAAATATTGAGCATTTTGCCAGGGTTGTAATCAATGCCGGCTTCAAAATTATCGAGCGATTCAGGACCGAGGTTGGGGTTCGCGTATTTTGGGCCAACCCACATCCAACCTGTGCGGGTAAGGTCGTCGAGTATCGATGCCCTGAAACCATGCGAGTAATTAATATATGCGCTAATATTCTGCACAAGATTGAAGCGGAAGCCCAGTCGTGGCGACAACGAATTCCAACTGTTATCAGTCAGTTCAGGTGTGGTATCCCATGGGTCGGTTGTGTAATAACTGCCATCTAAAAACTGAACATTGTCGAATCGTAATCCGGCAACCATCGTTATTTTTTCTTGCCAAAATGTGTATTCATCCTGAATGTATCCAGCATAAGTACGTATTTTTCCTTGGTTATAAATGGTATCGTAAGGAGCTGTTTGATAGTAATCGCCGCCGGCAACGCTGCCCTGTTTCAGTTCGAAACCAATGGTGAGGGTGTTTCCGTCAAAAAGATTGTGAGAAAGCGAAAACAAAGCGCCATAATCTTTACGGTACGAATCGACATCGTAACGTGAATAATTCCCGCCACGCATCCTTTCATTTACATCATAGTAATGTTCCAGCTGGTAAAATACATTGAAATCATACTGAGTTTTTGTATTCCCACCTCTTAACGCTCCCCGCAAAAAATTAGTGTCGAAATTGCGGTAACACCCCGATGGAGTAAATACTTGATATCCCTCGCCACGTTTATCCCTGAAAATATCATACTGAAGTTCCCATCGGAACCATGGGGTCTGTTCATTACCAACCCTCGCCGACAACCCGGTTTCTTCAAGCGTACGTGCGATGTCGTATGGCGACCGTTTTTCTTTCGGCATGTTATTGTATCCATCGCTCTTAAGATAATATTGCGATAATACAGCATAGTATCCATTATCATTTTTCAAACTTAAACCAAGGTCTTGCCTTTTGGTGTTAAATGTTCCATACGATATTGCAGCATGAGCTTCTTTATTTTCTTTCGGTTTTTTTGTAATAATATTGATAACACCCCCCATAGCATTGTTTCCATAAAGTGAGGAACCCGGACCTTTAAATACTTCAATTCGTTCAATGTCGTTTTGGTTTATTCTATTCCAGTTTACACCACCTTCGTCTGATGTATTGATGGGAATACCGTTTAACAACACCAGGGTGCGGGCTTGCTCATCGCCCGATAAGCCACGAAGTGTTACCATGGGGCGTTGTGAATATATACCGTTTGAACGGTTGATATTCACGCCAGAGGTGAAATGGAGCAAGTCATCGGTTTGCATTAACGGCATTTCAGAAATTAGTTGTGCATTAATGATGTCAATCCGGGCCGGGACTTTGTTTAATGCACGTTTTGTTTTTGTCCCGGTCACAACAACTTCTTCGATTTTAACCGTATCGGTTATTCCTGCATAATTGCTTTTAATGCATAACAAGGCACAAAAAACAGTTAATGTTATTTGAAAAGGTTTTAGGTTCATTTCTTAGAGTTTAATAACCGATCGTGACACTAAACGACAAAATAGTAACACTTGTACGATAAATGTAATAAGTTGAACGAAAAGAACATAAAAAATCAGCTTTTATTTTAAGCTGCCGAATCAAAAAATGAATTTTAATTAAAGATGATGAGAAAGATTATTGAAAAAACAAATGTTCAATTAATATTTTCAACCCAATAATAATTAACCCAATACCGCCAACAATTTCTCCAATTCCGGCTATCTTTTGTCCCAGCTTTCTGCCCATGTAAAGTCCGGCCATCGACACGAAAAATGTAACAACACCAATAACGATTACTGGCGACCAGATATCTTCAACAAAAAAAGAAAAGCCAATACCAACGGCAAAGGCATCGATACTGGTAGCTATGGACATGGGTATAAGCACCCTCCAGCGGGTTGGGTGTTTTACCTTTCGTTGTTTAATGGGGACGCGGCCTTCAAGTACCATGCGTACCCCCAAAAATGTTAGTAACCCGAAGGCAATCCAGTGGTCGGCCTGCGAAATTTCTTGCCTGAAAGCACCACCCAGCCACCATCCCAAAATAGGAAATGCAGCCTGAAAGACGGCCAGCGACAGGGCAATTTTAAGGGTTTGTGAAACTTTCAGGCTTTTACGGCACATCGACATACCACTACTAACCGATGCCGCAAACGAATCGAACGATAAACTAATGGCAATAAAAAGAATAGTTAAAAACCCCATGCTTTAATCAATACAATTTTCAAAGAAGTTATAAAGCTCATTTCGTATCCCTATTAGTTCAGTAAAGGCTTTATTTTCTCTTTTTTTATAGAAATTAATCCGAAAACGGTGGATCGTACGCATAAATAATTGTCCGGTTTCCCATGCAATAATACCACTGGGGATTGACAAAAGTGCTAACCCTATTGCAAGAAGCCAATTGTGGACAAAGGCTGTTATAATAAAAATTAAAGCAAGAAGCCAAATTGGGTAAACCAAAAAACTTAGCCCGAAAGAAAAAGTACTCCAGAATTGTTTGTCTTTTATGGCTTTACGGTAAGGGTAGCGGGTTATGTAATACACCCAGCCGTTAGCCAGGGCCCCGTATAATCCAAATGGAAGAAGCAGAAGGATGATAAAAAAAACTTTTATGGTTTCTAAAACACCAATTGAGCCTTTCAGTAAATCGCGCTCCCTCAGGTTTAACCGGTCTTTTAGTTTTTGATATTTTGTTGCTTTTTCGGTGTAATTGGCAGCCAATTCAGGTTTATCAGCAATTGAAGCGTCAATTTTTGAAGTAATGAAGCGTTCAATTTGTACAAAGTACTTATACATTCTTTTAATGCCAAGCCTCTTAGCAGCTTCGGGGCGCATTATTTCAAAGGCCTGTTCGTAAAGGTTGTAATATTCTTTATTGGGAACATGCACTACCAATTTGCGAACAGCATCAAAAATGTCTTTTCGCATGGCATTGGCCGCTTTTGTTTCGCCTTCGGCCTTATAAGTTTCGTAGTATTGTTTTGTTTTAAGCGGTTTACCAAAGTTGACGGTAACATTCCTCCTGAATTTGTAATAATGTGAATAATTGATGCCAACAGGGACAATGTTGATATCGAGGTCGAAATTGGTAAGTTCGGCAGCAATAAACACAATACGGGGGATGGCTTTTTTATGTGGGTCCATGCTTTTCATGCCCACGTGTTTTCCTTCGGGAAAAAGGCAAAGTGAGTGATTGTTTTGCAATATCCGTACACTGCTTTCAAAAACACCTTTGTTTTTTTCGAGTGATTGTTTGCCATCGCGTATCCGGTAAACCGGGGCAATTTTAATTGCATTAAGAAAGCGTGCAATAAATTTATTTTTGAAAATATCGGCCCGTGCGAGAAAAACGGGTTCCGAACTTCCTGCAAATACAAGTGCTAACGGATCGAGCAATGCATTTTGATGATTGGGGGCAAAAATAATTGGTTCACCTTCCGGAATATTTTCCAATCCGTTAATGGTAAAATGTTTGTGGGTTAGGCGGTGTACGATTGATGTACAAAACTTGAGGATTACATATATCAACGATGTTTTCTCTACGTTTCTCACAATATTTTATTTTTGGTAACAACTTTAGTTAGCGGTTTGCGGCCCCAGAGCGAAGCCATAATCAACCCTGAGATGATATGCCAGATTCCCCACCATGCTGCAATTACAGCCATGCCGCCCAGTTCAAAGTCGGGCGGGAATATTTTGGGGTTAAACATTAATGTTAGTGCTAGTCCTGAATTCTGAATGCCTGTTTCAATAGAAATTGATCGCCGGTCTTTTCTTTTTAACCTGAAAATTGATGCCAAAGAAAAGCCGC
>JAGYOI010000379.1 GCA_018399395.1 Prolixibacteraceae bacterium | reverse complement strand
TTAAACTGTAAACAATTAAATTAAACAATATGAAATGGGAAGAAAACATAAAAGGATTTGAAGAGTATCTTCGTCTTGAAAAAGGACTCTCACAAAATTCAGTTAATGCCTATATTAATGACATTAATAAACTTCTGGAATTTTTAAAACAAACAACCAAAGGAATTACGCCTGAGAAAGTTAAGTTAGCACACCTGAAAGGGTTTTTAGAATGGCTTAATGACAAAGGCGTGAGTCCAAGAACTCAGGCCCGGACAATATCCGGAATTAAGTCGTTTTATAAATATCTGTTAATTGAAGAAAGAGTCATCAGCGACCCAACGGCATTGCTTGAAGCACCAAAAATCGGCCGTAAATTACCTGACATACTCACAACCGAAGAAATTGATGCATTAATTGATGCTATTGACGTAGAAAAACCTGAAGGACAAAGGAACAAAGCAATAGTTGAAACATTATATAGTTGCGGTTTAAGAGTATCAGAATTGGTAACACTTAAATACAGCAATGTATTTTTTGACGACGGTTATGTAAAGATTGAAGGGAAAGCAGGTAAAGAACGTCTGGTTCCGCTTAGTCAAAGTGCCATAACAGAAATAAACAAATACATTGAAGAATATCGTGACGGACTAAGGATTGCCCCAAATGACGAGGACATACTTTTCTTGAACCGGAGAGGTAAAAGGCTCAGTCGTGTTATGATTTTTACAATTATTAAAAATCTTGCCGATAAAGTTAAATTAAACAAGAAGATTAGCCCGCATACGTTCAGGCACTCATTTGCCACCCATTTAATTGACAGTGGAGCCGATTTACGTGCAGTACAAGAGATGCTGGGTCATGAATCAATTTTAACTACAGAAATTTACACACATCTTGACCGCGATTATTTGAAAGATACCATAAATAAATTTCACCCGCGTTCATAGAAGTCATATTACTTATATTTGCAAACCGGTAAAAGAATCTTTATTAACCATTTTTTAACATTCTTTTACCGGTTCTTTTTACTACATTTTTTTCTCAATTCCAACCTGTTACAGCACAATCAAATTTATCACCCTGGCTTAAAACAGCTGCAATAACTTCAATTAACATTCAACATCTTTATATTATCACGATTTCGGTTATTTTTGTTGATATTGTAATAACCAATAAAATACAATCATCTATAAACAAGTACATTATGGCAAATTTAGATTTAAGTAAGTACGGTATAACCGACGTAAAAGAAATTGTACACAACCCTTCGTATGATCAGTTGTTCAAAGAAGAAACAAAACCAGAACTTGAAGGTTTTGAAAAAGGCATTGTAACTGAACTGGGAGCGGTTAATGTAATGACCGGAGAATTTACCGGCCGTTCGCCTAAAGACAAATTCATTGTTAAAGACGATACTACAAAAGATACCATTTGGTGGACAAGCCCGGAATCACCGAACGACAACAAACCTGTTTCTACTGAAGTTTGGGAAGAGCTGAAGGAAAACACCATCAAACAACTTTCAGGAAAAAGATTATTTGTAATTGATTGCTATGCTGGTGCAAATGAAGATTCACGGATGAAAATTCGTTTTATTATGGAAGTAGCATGGCAGGCGCACTTTGTGAAAAATATGTTTATCCGTCCAACAGAGGAAGAATTAGAAAACTTCGAGCCAGACTTTGTTTCTTTAAATGGAGCAAAAACTGTTAACGAAAAATGGAAAGAACATGGCTTAAACTCAGAAGTATATACCGTTTTCAACCTTACTGAAAAAATGCACGTTCTTGGTGGCTCATGGTACGGTGGCGAAATGAAAAAAGGTATGTTCGCGATGATGAACTACTACCTGCCACTTAACGGAATGGCTTCTATGCACTGCTCTGCTAACGTTGGTAAAGAAGACGATGTTGCTATTTTCTTTGGACTTTCAGGTACAGGTAAAACTACTCTTTCAACTGACCCTAAGCGCAAGCTGATTGGTGACGATGAGCACGGATGGGACAAAGACGGTGTATTCAATTTCGAAGGTGGTTGCTATGCAAAAACCATTCACCTTGACCCTGAAGCAGAACCAGATATCTACAATGCCATCAAACGCGATGCATTGTTAGAAAACGTAACTGTTGACGAAAATGGCAAGATTGATTTCGACGACAATTCAGTAACTGAAAATACTCGCGTATCATACCCAATTTACCACATCGACAACATTGTTAAGCCTGTTTCCAAAGCCGG
>JAGYOI010000378.1 GCA_018399395.1 Prolixibacteraceae bacterium | reverse complement strand
AAGAACACGATATCAGTCATTGATGACATGCTGAAAGCCGAGTCTACTTTATTTCTTCTTTTTATTCCCATAAGGTTATTGTGCCGGTTCGTTCAACAAATCCATAAAATCGGTAGTTGTTGCTTCCATTTTGAAAACAACTTTTTCGACGCGTGAAACCAGGATATTATAAGCAAAATAAGCAACAATACCAACAATAAGCCCTGCCACTGTAGTTACCATAGCCTGATAAATACCCGATGAAAGCAAGGTAACATCGATGTTATTGCCGGCATTGGCCATATCGTAAAAAGCCTGGATCATCCCCATTACCGTCCCCAGGAACCCGATCATGGGTGCACCTCCGGCCACACTTGCCAGTAACGGCAAACCTTTTTCGAGTTTTGACACTTCAAGGTTACCTACATTGTCAATAGCAGCACTCACGTCATTTAAAGGACGCCCGATTCGCAATATTCCTTTTTCAATCATCCGGGTAATTGGCTTGTCTGTCGATTTACACAAAACCAAAGCAGAGTCGATTTTTCCATCCTGTATGTGTTGCCTGATTTGGTTCATTAAATTCGTATCGAATTTTGATGCCCGGTGAATAGCAAAATAGCGGTCACCAAAAATAAATAAAGCAATAAGCGACAACAAAAAAAGCGGAACCATAATCCACCCTCCCTTCAATGCCAATTCCCAAAAATCAAGAGAAACACCTTCGGGTTCAACTGCTGCAGCGGCCTCATTGGCTGCCTGGGTTACTTGCAATAAAATTAGTGCGATCATATCAAATGTTTTTGTACCGGTAATTTAAAACGGTAGGATTGCAATTTTAGTATTCTATTAAAAGCCCACAAAATAAACAAACAATTTTAAATTGCCATCCGGGGATCGACATTTTTACCATTAGTTTTCATCATCACCGGCATCAGGTTCGCCATTTTTTTTGCGTGACAAGAAGGCGGTATAGCGTCTCAACAATTCTTTAAATGTATTAAATTCTTCACGATAGCTAAATCCTACACCTTGTGTATAAGGCGCTGTGTCAAATATTAAATTATCATTGGCACGGTTGTACACTTTCAACTGCAATTTGCCGTTATCGGTTAATTTCACATTCAAATCAACATCACCGATAAATTCACTGTCATTGGTTGATGTCTGGTTCGTATTATTGGCAATGTTACCGTTAATGGTAATCCGGTCGTTAAAAATTTGCGTACTCAGTGCTAATTCTATCTGATCGTTTGAAAGATCATTGCCCGGCCTGTAATTTATGCCCAGGTCCAAATTATCGCTTATTTGCGACAACCAATTACTCAACTGACTAAATATTAATTCACTTGCAGTGGTTCCAACCAAATCGGCACCGGTATTGGTCGTATTGGGGATACCTGCAAAAATTTCGGGTGTATAAAACCGCCCGATCATCAACAGCGAAATTATCTGTTTGTTAATCTCTTCAGGTGTAGCTATAACTTGTTGAACCCGGTCGCTAACCCTTTCTTCAGCCGTGGGCAAGTCTATCGAAAAATCAATATCAGGCTGCACCAGTTCTTCTGATAAATGAATAATACATTCAACAGGTATGCGACGGTCTAAATTAATATTCTCATAATTTTCGACAAACAGATCTTTCAATGTTGTTTTTAAACGGTATATTGCCGTAATATCAATCATGGCATTATATGGATCCCCCACCCATTCTATCGTGCTTCCTTCTCGTATTGAAAAACGTTTGTTGATTAAATTCTGTAGTGAAAACAAGTAATCCCCTTCAACAATTGTGTAATTACCATACAACTCGATATTGTAATTTTTATCAACGCGCACTTGTAAATTACCAGTCCCCACGCTTTTAATTGCATCGCCATATTGCGAGCTGAATATGAGTTGAACACTTGCTTCAGGGGTAATTTCAAAATCGAAATTGAAATTAAAGTCAGATGTGGGCACATTGTACTTTTCTTTTACACCCTCGATAGCTACATCATTCACAAACTCAATAAAATCGTACTGTTCTACACTTGAAGTACTTTCGAAAGGTATAAAGATACTGGTTCCCCTTTCACTTTTTACATCTCCCGATATTTCAACATCATCATCAAGTCCTTCAATATTTACAACTCCTGATATAAACCCTTTCCCGTAAAGGTACTCGTTGTCAGAAAACGTAGTATTCATAACCATGAGGTTATCTGACCGGACCGACAAGTCATATGACATTTCTTTAAATGACT
>JAGYOI010000377.1 GCA_018399395.1 Prolixibacteraceae bacterium | reverse complement strand
TTAACTTATATGTGTGGTTTGAGGTAATGCTTGTAAGTTCATTTGTTTTGCTAACACTTGGGGGAAAGCGTTTTCAGCTTGAAGGTGCCATAAAATATGTAGCCATCAATGTATTTTCATCAACCATATTTCTGGCAGGAATTGGGATGATTTACGGTCTTACCGGCACTGTTAACATGGCTGCAGCCGGCTTGGCACTCGAAGGTATATCGAACCAGACGTTGCCCACGGTTGCGGCAGTTTTCTTTTTGGTGAGTTTTGGAATTAAAGCAGCAATTTTCCCATTGTTCTTTTGGCTCCCGGCATCATACCACACGCCACCCATTGGTATCTCATCGTTGCTGGTGGCACTTATGACCAAAGTGGGAATTTACACCTTAATCCGGTTTTTTACCATTGTTTTTCCGCTCGAAGGAACAATGCTGAGAACGGTGTTTATGATTCTTTCGGGTTTAACCATGGTGGTTGGGGTGTTTGGTGCTGCTGCCCAAACTGATTTTCGCAGGATTTTGTCTTTCCACATAGTATCGCAAATTGGATACATGCTTATGGGATTAGCCATTGGCACACCGCTGGCCATTGCAGGATCATTGTTTTTTATTCTGCATAATGTGCTGGTAAAGACCAATTTGTTTTTTATCAGCGGGCTGGTTGGTCATGTAGCCGGTACGTACAATTTGAAAAAACTGGGTGGGGTATTTAGCTCCTTCCCGGTAATTGCCCTTATGTTTGCTGTATCGGCTTTTTCGCTAACCGGGGTGCCACCACTTACCGGTTTTTGGGGCAAATTTATGCTGGCCAAAGCCGGTTTTGTATCGGGCGACTGGCTAATTGTGGTTGTTTCGCTTCTTGTGAGCATGATAACCCTGTTTTCGATGACCAAAATATGGAACCAGGTATTCTGGAAACCTTTGCCCGAAGGAACAGTTTTTCAACAAAAGTCGTTTAACGAGGTTTTTAATAAATATCCGGTAATGCTTGGTGTTATCGGTGTTTTGACCCTGACAATTATCGGGGTGAGTTTTTTTCCGGATAGTTTTATTGAATTAACCGAAAGAGCTGCCGGATGCGTTGTTGAAAGAAGTGAATATATCAATCATGTGTTAAACTTATAAAGCAAGCAAATGATACGATTATTAAGATGGGTAGGAATAATTGCATTGGTTGTAACACTGGCAGTAAATGTGAAGTACGGCGACAGCCTGTCGTTACAATGGTACATTGCCATGTACTTTGGTATTGCATTAACAGGCTGGCTAAGCTCATTTTTCTATGCCCGAAAAGCCTTTATGCAGGTAATATGGCTGGCTGAGCTTATTTTCTATTTTTCATGGGAGCTGATAAAAGCCAGTTTTGTGGTGGCTCACGAAGTATTAACACCTACGCATTACATGGAAGCCGGTATTATAGCCGTTCCGCTCGACACAAAAACCGACCTCGAAATAACCATTTTTTCATCGCTGGTGTCGCTTACACCGGGAACGCTGAGTGTTGATGTGTCGGCAGATAAGTCACATTTGTTTGTTCATGCTATGTACATCGAGAAAGGTGATACAGCGGCATTGTCACAAGAATTAAAAGAAGGATTTGAACGACGCATTATACGTGTTTTTGAATAAAAAAGAACCATTATGAGCCTTATTCATATCATATTAACGATAGTAATTGTAGTATTGGCGGGCAGTGCCCTCGTTGTAATGTACCGTTTTATAAAGGGGCCTGCTTTGCCCGACCGTGTTACTGCTTTCGACCTTATTACAACCATTATTATAGCTATTATCGTGGTGTTTTCAATACTATGGGAATCGACCAATTTTTTGGATGTTGCTCTGGTTTTGTCGCTCATTGCCTTTTTGGGGGCTATGTCGTTTGCATTTTATTTAACTAAAAGAAAGAAGTGATGCCTATACATGATATTTTTAGCATATTTTTAATTATTCTCGGAACCCTGTTTATTGTGATTTCTGCTATCGGAATGATTCGTTTGCCCGACTTTTACCTGCGTATGTCGGCCATAACCAAGGCTGCTACACTTGGATTGGCTTTGTTACTTATTGGCTTATCCATTCATTTCAATAATCTTGAATTATCCATCAAATCATTCATTATTATTACGCTGGTGTTTTTAACCAGCCCGGTAGGCGCCCATGCCATAGCCCGTGCAGCCTACAAGCAGGGGATAGGTTTTTGGGAAGGAGCCATTGTTGATGAACTAAAAGCCATGACCGAC
>JAGYOI010000376.1 GCA_018399395.1 Prolixibacteraceae bacterium | reverse complement strand
TAATTTTCCTAATTTTTCGTGATGTTTTCTCTCAATTTTTAATGTTGATAATTCTTCTGCAATCGCTAATTGTTCGTCAATATTTTTAAAATTTGGTGCGGTATTTTTCACCCATAAAAATTTGTCGTAAGCTTCACGGGCTTCGTGTAAGTTTTGTGATTTCAAAAGGGATAAAGCAAAA
Organism: Prolixibacteraceae bacterium; assembly: GCA_018399395.1. Taxonomy (GTDB): domain Bacteria; phylum Bacteroidota; class Bacteroidia; order Bacteroidales; family Prolixibacteraceae; genus Roseimarinus. Next base: position 2,056 of record JAGYOI010000376.1, on the reverse strand, counting down.
TTATATTGTTCCTCAATTGCCATCTTCTCAGCTTTTTGCAGTTGTTCATCGAAATAAACAACCGGCTTAACAGCTTCGAGGGCTGCCGGGCTGCGTGAAATCTCATCGGCCAGCGTGTTAAGCTTTTTATAGTGATCTGAAATTCTCAGAAATTTGTCAGGTGAATTTGAAGCTGCAATCCCGTCAATTTGCCGGCGGTAATACTCTATGGCCATGGGGTAGCTTTTTTTTACCATTGCTAAAGCTTTCTCGTTATCAGGAGCAGTTCGTAACCTGTTAACTGACTGCATGGTTGCTTTGTAGTATTCGCCACGGTTATATGCCATGCGACCGGTACTACATGATAATACAAGGAAAAATGCAAAGTAGAAGAAAAAGATTTTTGTTATTCTGTTCATTATTGGTTTTTTTACAAATATATAAACAAAATGGATTTTTTACTGCGGTATTTTAAAATCGAATACTGAACCTTCTCCAGGAGTTGAATAAACAGTTATGTCACCTCCCATATATTTGGCTATTGCTTTAAAAAGCGGCCAGGAGCAAATCAATGTCTTTGGTTGGCAGCATAAATTTATTGCCCAAATCGGAATTGGTAAGGATGCCGTTATACAGGTAAACCCCTTCGCGATATCCTTTCTGATTAATGATGTAGCTTGTTATGCCGCCGTAATCGGCAATGTCGAGCAAAGTAGAAGCAAAAATGTTGCTAAGGGCAATGGTTGTGGTTCGTGATACACGTGCCGAAATATTGGGTACACAATAATGAATTACACCGTGCTCAGTGAATGTGGGTTCTTTCATCGATGTGCAGTGGGTGGTTTCAAAGCACCCGCCCTGCGAGGTGTTCAAATCGATAATTACCGACCCGTTTTTCATGTTTTCAACCAGTTCGCGGGGTACGATGTAGCGTGGTACCGAATTAAAAGGTTGGGCACCGAGTACAACATCGGCCGAAATGATTGCTTTTTCAATAACACGGGGATAATACAGCGAAGTGAATATTTTTTGGTTAAACTTACGCTCAAAAGCACGCAACTTGCTAACCGAGTTGTCGAATATTTTTACTTCGGCACCCAGTCCTATAGCTGCCCTTGCAGCCGATTCGGCAGCCGTTTCGGCGCCCAAAATCATAACCGATGCCGGCGATATTCCGGTAACGCCGCCCAATAAAACACCTTTGCCGTTTGAGCTCATACTGAGCAGTTCGCTGGCAACGGTCATCGAAACAATACCCGAAATTTCGCTTAGCGATTGAACAACCGGCAGGTTTCCGGTTTCGTCTTTCTGGTATTCAAAGGCGATGGCTGTTATCTTTTTTTGCATCATTTTCTTGATGCATTCTTTGTTTTGTGAGTCGATTTGTAACATCGAGAAAATGATTTGATGCCCACGCATCAGGTCAATCTCGCTGAGGTTGTATGGCGAAACTTTAAATATGTAATCGCATTGAAAAACATCGGCTTTGTTTTGTGAAATTATGGCCCCGGCCTCTGAATACTCGAGGTCGGCATAGTGGGCCTTTTCTCCGGCTTTTGTTTCAATAAGAATTTCATGGCCGGCATCTACAAGTATTTCAACAGCCTGAGGGGTAAAAGGCAGGCATTGTTCGTTTTCGCTGGTATTGGCAGGAATTCCTATCCTGATTTTCTTTCCTTTACGTTTCACTTCCAGCATTTCTTCGGCAGGCATGAGTTGCTGTTCTTCAAAGTGATACAGGTTCGACTTGGGATTGTTGGCCATAATAAGCAATAAATTTTGAGTGGATTAAGTTAGTGTATTCATTACAATTAAACAACTTAATGCAATGTTATCGTTCGCTTGTTGTTGTCAACTGTAATATGAACTTCAACTGTTTCGGGGGGCAGCAAGTCTTCAATACGTTCTGGCCATTCAATAAAACAGAGGTTCCCCGAGTAAAAATATTCTTCGGCTCCAATGTCAATTGCTTCTTCGGGGCCTTTTAGCCTGTAGCAATCAAAATGATATATTGATTCGCCGCTGGAGCTTATGTACTCATTAACCAGTGCAAAACTGGGGCTGGTAATATTTTCAT
>JAGYOI010000375.1 GCA_018399395.1 Prolixibacteraceae bacterium | reverse complement strand
TGATAAATATTTTTCAGCTTTTTTTATTTCACCCGGTTTACCAACATCAATCCAAAATGGTGAACTATCGTTATATCCCATGATTTTGTGTTCGGTTGAAAGGCGTAAATAGGTTTTGATGATGGAAAATTTACCGGTTTCGGTAATGCTATTAAAGAAGTCGGGAGACAGTACCTGTATTCCACTAAAAGCTAAGGGTATTGTATTTTCTTCCCCGGAAGAGGTTTTTATTGTTTCGTTTGTATGTATGTTTTTCCATCCTCTAAGTTCCATTTTGTTATTAAAAAGTAAATACCTGCTTGTTTGCCTGTCTCGTACAGCAAGCGTGGCCAGTGCATTATGGTATTTGTGATAGTTTATAAGATCGCCAATGTTTGTACTGGAAATAATGTCGACATTTATGGCAATAACCGCCTCACTTCCGGCCAGCAGGGGAGCTGCTTTTTTTAAGGCCCCGCCGGTGTCAAGCAAATAATCACGCTCATCGGAAAAATATATGGGAACGGGATAGTTATTAGCATTAATGTGGTTTATTATTTGTTCGGCAAAATGATGAATGTTTATCACAATTTCTTTTATGCCCGAGTTGACAAGCTTTTCAATGGCATGGTCGATCATTGGTATGCCGTTGATTGTGACCAATGCTTTGGGAATATGGTTGGTAACAGGTTTAAGGCGTGTGCCCAAACCAGCTGCAAATATTATAGCCTTCATTTTTTAATTTTGAAGGCTAAAATACAAAGAAACCAACAGAAAGTACAATGGTTACACTCGCATTAATTGTGGATTGTTTTGTTTTTTCCACATTTTTACAACTTTCTTGATTTTCTTTTTGTTCTTTTTCTTCTTTTTGATGTTTGTTGAAACCTTTTGATTAACCTTAAAATAAGATACCATTTCGGTTAATGAATGTGCTTGTTTTCCAAGCTCAGATGAGCCGGCTGCCATTTCCTGCGATGCAGCAGCATTTTCCTGACTGATGTTATAAAGCTGATTAACAGAAGAGTTTACCTGGTTCGTCCCTGCTTCCATTTCTTCGCTTGAGAGGGTTATGTTTTTAATGTAACCCGAGGTTTTGTCGATTGGTGCCAGGATATTCTGAACCATTTGTGCCATTTTCTTGGTCTGGTTTGTATTATTAGCCGTATGCTGATTGATTTCTTTTGCGGCTTCTTTACTGATTTGTGCCAGTCGTTTTACTTCCTCTGCAATAACATGGAATCCTTGTCCGTTTTTGCCAGCCCGTGCAGCTTCAACAGCCGCATTTAATGCTAAAATTGTTGTTTGGTTTGCAATGGTATGTATTACCTGAACTTTCTCATCAATGAGTTTGCCGGTTTCAAGCGTTTTTTCAGTTTGTATTTTCACTTCGTTTATTTCTGAAATGACATTTTCTGCCAGTTTATCTGTTTCTTTCGCATTTTGTGTGTTTTGACTAATATTTTGACTAATTTCTTCAATTACAGAAGCAATTTCATCAATTGATGTAGCCTGATTATATGCCCCTTCTGATATTTTTTTTGAAGAATCAGAATATTGATTGCTCGTTTTAGCTAAATGTTCAGCATTTTGATATATACCGGTAATAATTTCAGTTAAGCGTTCGGTCATTGTTACAACCGACTTCATCATTCCTTTATAGTTTTTTGAAGAATCGATATCCATTTTTAAATTACCTTTAGCTATATTTTTTGCAATTAGGGCAACCTCTTCTGGCTCTCCCCCCATTATTCCTACAATGCCTTGCATTATGAATACACCAATTGCAATGGTTGTTAATGTGCAGATAATAATGAATAAACCAAGAAGACTGATGGTCTTATTGATGTATTGATCTGTTTTTGTTGATATTAATTGATTGAGATTGGTGACTGTTGTAGTTGCGTCTTGTGATAAGTTGTTAACCGTTGCAGTTAATCCTTCATTTTGTGAAATACCAATTTTTTTATCGGCCTCTACAAGCAGGAAGAATGTGTTTTTATACGATTCAAGCAAGTTGAGGAGTTGTTTTCTTTTCTTTGTTGTTAATGAATTACTGTTAAGCGATTGTTCGAAAGCGAAATGTTCTTTATTAAATTTGTCTTTATATGAAAGGTCGCGCCTTAACAAATAATCTTTCTCATGTCGCCTGAGCATTAGCATGTGTGCTTCAAGTTTGGGGCTATCAATCATTTTTATTTCATTTTCAACATTATGAATTGCATCACGCATTTCACCTACCATCCCCCAGTCTTTAAAACC
>JAGYOI010000374.1 GCA_018399395.1 Prolixibacteraceae bacterium | reverse complement strand
AAAACCGGTTAAAACGGCAATGGTTGGATTACGAAATTTTTTGTATAGCCACGACAACAAATTTGAAAACATAAGCAGTCCGGCTACTGCCCCAATAATTACAGGTAACAATATTTTAACATCCAGGTTGTTTACGGCGTCTATCATAACCAATTGGTAGTTTCCCATCAGGATAAGGACAAAAGAGCCGGAAAGCCCGGGAAGGATCATGCTGCACGTGGCAACTATACCACAAATAAATAAGTACCATAATGAGCTGTTTTCCTGGGCCGGTTCAAGCACTGATAAAGAAACTGCAATTGCTGTTCCCGCTATAAAGCTGATAATTACCGGCATGTTCCATTTGTCAATGGTTTTGCCCACAAAAAAAATTGATGCCAGTATGAGCCCAAAGAAAAAAGACATTAGGTGAATTGGATGATATTCGAGCAAGTATCCGAAAATGCGGGCTATTGAAATGATACTGACAAAAACTCCGGCAAATACGGCTAACAGAAAATAAAGATTAACGTGTTGAGCAAATAGCTTAAACTTACCGGTGAAAAAATATCTGATAGCTACCGAGTCAAATGATTTTATTGAATTAATCAATTTTTCGAAGATGCCGGTTATCAGGGCTATGGTTCCACCCGAAACACCCGGCACAACATTGGCCGCACCCATGCCCATTCCTTTAAAAAAGAGGCCGATATATTGCTTCATTTAGTTATGAATTAATGGGATTATATTTTGAAATAAGTTTGTTGACCGAATCGCTGTAACGTGCTTCGGGATATGTTTCAAAAAGATAATTGTAGTTTTTGTAATCGTTAATCAGTGCTTTCTCAAGATGTTTTATTGCTTTGGGTTCGTTGTCGCTTTCGAGTAAATATGCTGCCAGCCGGTAGTTAATTAATGCATTGTTGTTGTGGTGTTTCTGGGCTTCATTTAAAACTGAAATAGCCTTTATTACCCTGCCTTTTTTATATAACATTTGAGCATGACCCAGCCAGTTTGGAAGATTGTCGGGTGCCAGGTTGCAAGCCTCAAAAAAAGAATCGTCAGCCAAATCGTGGTAACTTAATGCACTTGATACTTCACCCATTACATACCAGTAATCGCTGTTTGTTTCATCGTAATTCAAGGCTTTTTGTAAATATTTCATTGATTGGTGGAGCTCGTTTTTTAACTTGAGCGTAAGCCCAACCCCAAAATATGCCTGGGCATTGGTTTTATTAAATGTTATTGCTTTTTGAAAACTGTTAAAAGCTTCATCAATATTATCCGATTTTAAATAGCATTCACCAATCAGGCAAAATACTTCATCGTTTGCATCGTCGTATCGGGTGTAAGTGTTAAAGGCATCAATGGCTTTTTCATAATGAGTGAGTATCATATTGGAATGCCCCAGGTTAAACCATGCATTGGGAAAGTCTTCGTTAATTGCCAATGCGTATTCATAGGCTTCAATTGACTCTTCAATCCGGTTTAATTTGGTGTGAATAATGCCCATGTTAAACCATGCAGAATCAGAGAATGTGTCAATGTCGAGATAGCGATTGTAAAACGCTAAACTTTTTTCGTTTTCATCAATTTTCTCATAACTAAAAGCCATTTCATATAAGGCTGATTCGCTTTCGGGGTTTATTTCCAGCACTTTTTGCATGTAATGGATTGCACGCTTATAATTGCCGCTTTGTTCGTAAGCAAAACCGATGTTGAAAAGTACTTCTTCTTTATCGTCAATTGAATATTCCAGGGCCAGTTGAAACGATTGGTCGGCCTCCCTTTTATTCCCTAGCAATAAAAGGGCCGAACCTTTTAACAAATGTAATTCGTGGTTGGTTTTTTCAATTAACAGCAATTTATTTGAGAGTTTCAACGATTGCTCTATTTCGCCAATATTGAAAAGAATATTGGTTTTGCGTACTTTTAAGGCAATAGATGTGGGGTGCATTTCAATTCCCATATCAACAGCCTGAAGTGCAGGCATAAACTTAGCTTCTTCAATAAAGCGTTCGGTTATGTATTCGATTTGAATAACATCGAAATATATTTTTGCGCCTTTTTTGAGCATAAGCTCGTAGCGCTTCAATGATTCGTTAATTTCGTTTTCTTCTTCGTAAAAATCTTCAGTTCCCCAGTTCACGTTCAACTCCTTTTTTATGTTGAAGATTAATTATGCTTGCTGATGCTCAGGTCTGAGCAAATCATTTACAGTTTTAACCGGATTAAATGTTTCGATTGGGACTTCAACAAAAACTGTATTCCAGTC
>JAGYOI010000373.1 GCA_018399395.1 Prolixibacteraceae bacterium | reverse complement strand
AAGAAACCAACAGAAAGAAACTTAAGCCCAAAAACAACTGGGCAAAATCGGTGCTGTTTTTCGAAGCATATAAACCCTCCTCTTTCAGTGGCCTGATGCTTATGCCCAGATTTTCGTAATCAACAAGGTTGGTGATTTCATCTGACAGCTCGTCAATGCTATACTTCTCAACAGGAAACCGTAAGGCCGTAACCGTACCAAACCTGTTTTGCCACATCCCGGTAGCTTTGCTGTAGGCAATATAGGCTTTGGGTGTTCCCTTGTAATCATCCCAATAGTCTTCATCCTTTTGCCTGATCGATTCAAAATCAATCGGCACACCGGTTTCCCAGTCCCTGCAATTTAACACTTCGGAAAAACCCGGAATGTAAGGCATTAATTTTCTGTCGGCAAAGCGGCCTTCAAGCGGAACGATATCTTTTACCGTAAAATAAGCGCTATCGGTATCGAGTTTCCTTAATGGCCCTATCGAATAATACGAAAGCAATACCGAATCGTTAACGCTTGCATTAAGATCATCTGCGGCCCACCTATTTAATACGATTTCGTTTTCATTTAGCGAATCGGCATAAATTGAAGAGACAAAAGAGTAAGGGATAAACTTTTTCCCAATTTGAATTTTGTTTGCGAAATAAGTAACAACAGGCTCAGCACCGAGGTTTTGAACAAGTCTTTGAGCCACCAGACTGTCGATAAACACCCTGGATGAAACAACCTGATATTTATTGACCCGGTTTATTTTTTCAACAGAAAGCCCGGTATCTTCTAATTTCCAGGCTTGCCTTACAGCATTATCAATTAATTGTTCAGGTTCATTTGATAAGGTTTTTACAAACACCACGTTGGCGCGGTTTTCATTCTCCATTTGGGCATTAAATTCATCAAACGGGACGAACACATTAAACGGGGCAGACTGAATATTTTGCATGCTCAGGCGTCCCATATCATTTTTCCCGGCAATGGCATTCACCTTCAAACGCCACGAAATAACCTGATCGGATGCCGAAACAAACGGGGCATTTGACGGCACCGAAGTTGCCTTTTCAACCCTGAGCAGGATTGAGCTGCCAACCTCAACATTTAAGCGGGCTGCCAGGTTTTCACTAATGACACATCCCCGGCTTGTATGTTCATATAAATTACTGCCCGCTATGCTGTCGAATGCTTCTGTAATTCCCCATACATTAATATCGTTTACGGTAAGCTCACCACCATTTGCCATGGCCATTCCGGTTTGCCTGATAACCGGTGCCGCACTCAACCCGGCATGTTTATCAATCTCCTCCCCTAAACTTCCGGTAACATAACGTTCACCGGCAACCACTGCATGCGTGATGTTCCCCAAACGAAGCTCGGTTGTTTTTACGAGGCTTTGGTCAACTGAGTCGCCAACAATGAGTGCGCCTGTTAATACCGCAGTACTTAATGCAACGCCCAACGCCAGCCAGATATTTGATAAAAAATAAAACCTGAGCGACCGTAATATTAATTGAAGCTTACTCATGTCCCTTATTTTCTCCTTCGTGTAATTTACCTTCCGACAATCTGTATATTTTATCCATTTTACGGGCTAATTCCAGTGAATGCGTAACAACAATCAGGGTTGTGCCCCGCTTTTTATTAAGGTTAATGAGCATTTCGCCCAACTGGTCGGCATTTTCACCATCTAAAGCACCCGTAGGCTCATCGGCCAGCACCAGTTCAGGATTATTGATCAGTGCCCGCACCACAGCAGCCCGCTGACATTCGCCACCCGACAATTCAGCCGGCTTTTGGTAACGCTGTTCCCAAATCCCGGCCTCTTTTAGTAGCGACTCAGCAAATTCTTTATCGGTATTTTTGGTACCACCGGGCAATGTTGGCAGCAAAACATTTTCGTACAATGAACATTGGGGCAACAAATGGTGCAACTGAAAAACCATTCCAATTTTTTTGTTCCGGAATTCAGCCCTTTCTTTTTCATTTAATGTTGAAAGATCATTTCCTTTGAACAGGATTTTTCCATCATCAAAATCATCAAGCAAAGCCACTATGTTTAACAAGGTAGTTTTACCACACCCCGAAGGTCCGATCACTGCAACTGACGTTCCTTTTTCAACATCTAAGCTCAATGAATTTAACACCGGACGGCGGGCAGTACCCGATGCGCCATTATATGTTTTTGTTAAACCTGTAATTTGCAACATACCTTATATTCTTCAGAAATACTTTATATAACGAAACGACCAATTTACCTTTTTTTTGGCAACCTTTTGA
>JAGYOI010000372.1 GCA_018399395.1 Prolixibacteraceae bacterium | reverse complement strand
ATTCAACTCTTTGTAAGCGCTCAGGAAAAATGCCTCGTGTACAACATTCAGTGTTTTTCTTAAATCTTCGGTACGAACTACCCATGAGATATTAAGTTCTGATGCCCCCTGTGCAATTGCCCTGATGTTAACACCATTTTTCCCCAGTGTATTAAAAAGTTTACCGGCAATACCTGCACTTTCTTTCATATTTTCACCGACAATGGCCACAATTGAAAGATCATTTTCAGGCAACACACCGTTAATATAACCAATACCGATCTCGTGTGCGAATTCACTTTCAATAGCTACCTGTGCCTTTAATGCATCGGTCTGCTGTACGGCAACCGATATTGAATTCTCAGATGATGCCTGCGAAATTAAAATTACATTGATTTTTTCTTTAGCAAGTGCCGTAAACATCCGCATTGAAATACCGGTAACGCCAACCATACCGGCACCTTGCAATGTAAGTAAGGTTATGCCCGAAATAGATGAAATCCCCTTGATGATCCGTTCATTCCCGGCTACTTTTTCATAACCAATTAGGGTGCCCTCAGCATCAGGGTCGATGGTATTTTTAATCCTGATCGGTATCTTTTTACGGTACACGGGCAAAATTGTTGGCGGATAAATTACTTTGGCCCCAAAATGCGACAATTCCATCGCTTCGGCATAGGTAAGGTAATCAATTGTATAAGCCTTACTGATCACACGCGGGTCGGCAGTCATGAAACCATTTACATCAGTCCATATCTCAAACGATTCGGCATTGAGGGCCGCGGCATAAATTGCTGCCGAATAATCAGAGCCACCACGGCCGAGTGTGGTACATTCACCATCTTTGTTTTTGGCAACAAAACCCGGCGCTACTGCAACACCGCTGAAACCTGCAAACGCGTTAACAATTCGTTTGTTGGTTTCTTCAAAATCAACCTCGGCCTTTATGAAATTACTGTTTGTGCAAATCAGTTCAGAGCTATCAACCCAGCGGGCTTTTAAAAATGAAGCAATTATAGTTGACGAGAGCATCTCGCCAATACCACCAATACGGTCGAGCGTTTTATTGGTAAGTTCGCCCAGCAACGAAACTCCTTTAATCAGGTTTTCGAGTTCATCAAGGTATTTTTGTACCTTTTGCCTGATATTTTCCTGTTGCGGCTTATCAATTATAGCGTCGATGGTCGTCATGTGGCGGGTCGTGATTTCCATCATCTCGTTAACATCGAAAGTTCGCGTTGTAGCAGCTTTGCTTGCCATCGTCAGTATTTGGTCGGTTATACCACCAAATGCTGAAACAATTACAACTACGTCGTCGTTCTGACGTTCAATAATCTCTCTAACTTTATGCAGGTTTTCAACACTTCCTACTGAAGTCCCGCCAAATTTTAAAACCTTCATGATTTTTGAATTAATAAGTTGATATACTATTTAAAAAAATACAACACGGTAACCATCGTATGGTTTATACGATAATATTATTTATCTAATTTGATATCAAAAGAATTCAAAAATACGCACTTCTGCAAAGCAACGCAAAAGAAAAAGAGGTGATATTCAAAACAGTTAACGTTTAGTAAGATTTTTTATATTCAGATGCACTCATTCCAAATTTGTCTTTAAAACATTTTACAGCATTCATTAAATACAAAGCTTTCTGTTGGTAAACTTAATTTACCGGCAGAAAGCTTTATAAAATCTATGAAAATAACCTATAATTTATTCCTCGGGAATTTGTGTCATTTTTTCCAGTATTTTCATTTCAAGTTCTTGTGCCAGCTCAGGATTATCTCTCATGAGTGTTTTCACAGCTTCACGCCCCTGACCCAGTTTTGAATCTCCATAGCTGAACCACGAACCGCTTTTTTTCACGATACCATAATCAACACCAAGGTCAACAATTTCGCCTGTTTTTGAAATACCTTCACCGTACATGATGTCGAATTCAGCCTTTTTGAATGGTGGGGCCACCTTATTTTTTACCACTTTTACGCGGGTATGGCTACCCATTATTTCTTCCCCGTTCTTTATTTGCCCGATCCTGCGAATATCCAATCGCACCGAAGAATAAAACTTAAGGGCGTTGCCACCGGTTGTCGTTTCCGGGTTTCCAAACATCACCCCGATTTTCTCGCGTAACTGGTTGATAAAAATGCAAATCGATCCAGTTTTACTGATGGTGCTGGTTAGCTTACGCAAAGCCTGTGACATCAGCCTGGCCTGTAACCCCATTTTTGAATCACCCATCTCGCCTTCCAGTTCAGCTTTGGGGGTAAGTG
>JAGYOI010000371.1 GCA_018399395.1 Prolixibacteraceae bacterium | reverse complement strand
GCAAAACCCCAATTACGACGGCAGCGAAGAGTTTAATTATTTTCTGGCCGTTCATTTTCCAGACAATCAACTGCAAATTATCGATTATAACCGGGTGGTGAAAGACCTGAACGGGCTTGCCGCCGGTGAATTGATTGAAAAACTAAGCAACGATTTTAACATTGAAAAAGTTGGAAACGATATTTATAAACCCGAAGCGTTGCATACTTTCAGTATGTATCTCGAAGGCAACTGGTACAAGCTGGTAGCCAAAAACGGGAGGTACAATGATAACGACCCCATCGGGGTGCTCGATGTTACCATCCTTTCAAATCTGGTGCTCGATAAATTACTTGGCATTAAAGATTTACGTACCGACAAGCGAATTGATTTTGTAGGCGGTATCCGTGGGTTGGGCGAACTGAAAAAGCGGGTTGACAGTGGTGAAATGGCCGTGGCTTTTGCCCTTTACCCGGTATCGATGCAGCAACTTATTGACATTGCCGATACGGGTAACATTATGCCGCCCAAGACTACCTGGTTCGAACCAAAATTGCGTTCAGGACTGGTGATACACGAGCTGGAGTAGAAAAAATATTGAAAAAATATTTATTGAAAAATGCCATCCTTGATTTTTGGGTGGCATTTTTTGATGAATGGGAAATGTTCCGGTATATCTAACCATATTTATTGGCAATTTCACCAATTTCCGTAAAAATTATTTTCTCATTCAATTAGGTGTTAGCGAGTGTTTCTGCCAAGAGAGATTGTATTGTGCTGATTATTTTGGTAAATTTGTTGAAAATATAGTAAGATGATAATTGAAAGAACAAATAATGAGATAATATTCAGAGTTCCTGCATCAATGAATATTGATGAACTTCAAGATATGGCTGATTTGCTTGAATTCAAGGAAATTGCAAAGAAATCTAAAGCTACTCAAAAAGATGTTGATGATTTAGTAGCGCAGATTAAGAAAGGTCGCTGGGCTGATACAAAAAGCAAATTAAATCTATGAGGGTCGTAATTGATACCAACATTGTTTTCAGTGCGATTTTGAATACTAATTCAAAAATTGCTCAAATAATTCTACAACCAAAGACCAGGTTGAACTTCTATTCTACAGAAAGGTTATTGTTCGAGATTAATGAACATCGAGATAAGATACTTAAACTAACTGACTATTCTGAGCAAGAGTTAAATAGAATGATATCACTTATAACTAATAAGATTAGATTCATTAACATCAATCTTATTGCTAAAGAAGTTTACAACAAAGCAGAGGATTTGACTTCTGATGTTGACATAGATGATTGTGAATTTGTGGCATTAACTGAGCATATCAAAGGGAAATTATGGAGTGGTGATAAGAGGTTGATAAAAGGCTTATTAAACAAAAGATGGAATAAATTTATTGAGACAGAGAATCTGTATAAATTGATTTTAAAACGGTAGATAATCTTACGAATATATTCATTAGTTTTTGCCATAATATCTTTTTCTTATATCTCACATCAAAATTTTTTCTCAAATCATTTTTCAACCCACTTTATTACTTATTTGTTAGTTTTGTATAAAATCGATTTATATGGGAACGATAACGGAAAACCTTCAAAAAATAAAACAAAATTTACCCGGTCATGTTAAGTTGGTGGCGGTGTCGAAAACCAAGCCCAACGAGGATATTATGGAAGCCTACAATGCCGGGCACCGCATTTTTGGAGAAAATAAGGTTCAGGAGTTGACATCTAAATACGAAGAATTACCCAGGGATATTGAATGGCATTTTATTGGACATCTTCAATCTAACAAAGTAAAATATATTGCACCATTTGTGTCGTTAATTCATGCTGTTGATAGTTTGAAGCTATTGAAAACCATCAATAAAGAAGCTGTTAAGAATGAGCGTGTAGTCGATTGTTTGTTACAGTTTCATATTGCCGAAGAAGAAAGCAAATTCGGGCTTGACTGGAAGAAGGCTGAAGATATACTCACTTCTGATGTTTATAAATCATTGAGCAATGTGCGGATTGTTGGTGTTATGGGCATGGCTACTTTTACCGATGACAAGCTTAAGATAACAGATGAATTTAAACGCCTTCACCGTTTTTATGACAGTTTGAAGAGTGAATATTTTGAAGGGGAAGGTTCATTTAAAGAGCTTTCGATGGGCATGAGCAACGATTATCTGTTGGCGGTTGCCCAGGGAACCACTATGGTGCGAATTGGAAGTACTATATTTGGAGAAAGAAATTATCAATAAAAAAATATATTATGGCAGATTTT
>JAGYOI010000370.1 GCA_018399395.1 Prolixibacteraceae bacterium | reverse complement strand
ACCGGGTTTGTTTATGTACAGGTTGAAGTTTGCCTGCATGCCTATTGAAATAAGGAAAAACGGGATAAACAGGTTGTTTCCAATGAATTCGGTCCGTTTGTACAATGGCGATTTGTTAATTATTTGCCGGTTGAGCACCAGTCCGGTGAAGAATGCCCCAAGTATGGGTTCGATGTCCAATAAATGGGCTACTGTCCCGGATAAGAAGAGCATGGTCAGTACAAAAATAAACTGGATACCAAGTTCGCCCTGATATAAATTTAAAAAGCCCCTCGATATTTTGGGGATAACCAATAAAACAACAAAAAAGAAAAGGGCAAAATGTAAAACCAGCAAAAGAATGTTGTCAACACCAATACCGTTGGTTGCTATTTTGGTTATCAATTCCATTGAAATCAGCGCAAGGATATCGGCAATGATGGTGGCACCTACAACTATGGTGACAATGGATTTGTTGACGATGCCCAGCCGGCCAAGCAGGGGGTAGGAGATAAGCGTGTGCGAGGACAACATGGCACCGATGAGCCAACTTCCAGCGATACCATAACCCAGCATGTAAAAGCTTACCACAAACCCTGTAATAAAAGGAATAAAAAATGAAAGCAGGCCTATAACGATGCTCTTCTTTTTGTTTTCGATGAAATCGATTAAGTCAATCTCAAGGCCGGCAAGGAACATCAGGTACATTAACCCCATGGTTGATAATACGCTGAATTCCATATCGGGCGACAAAAGATTGAACCCATGGGGGCCGATTATGGCACCACTAAGCAATAGCCCAACAATTGAAGGTATGCGGATGCGTTCGAAAAATACGGGGCCAATCAGCAATATCAACAATATCAATGATATAATTACAATGGGTTCGGTAAACGGTATGTTCAGGCTAAGCAAAGTCAATGGTTGTTTTTTTACTGTTTATCTTCAAATTTAAAGTCGCGGTCGCCTAATATTCTCTTTAAGAAATAGGCATATTTCACATTAACTGGCGTGGTTTTGTTAATTTCCCTGAGTAAATCGCCAAGCTCTGACTTCACCATGGTATTGGCTATTACTATTTCATAATTTTTGGCTTCGCCATTGGTGTGAAATGTAAGATAATTCATACATCCCATGGGGTTGCCCCTCATCCTGAACGAGAAAAATTCAAAATCGATGTTCTTAACTTTCTCCATCGAAATAGTTTCCTGCACTTCATCGTCAATTAAAAAGCGTGCTTCTTTGGTGTCGAGTTCAAGTGAGCCCAGTCTTTTAGGGTTTTTTGATGCATTGCGGGTGTAAATTGAAACAACTATCAATAAAAAAGCAATACCCATAACCAGGGGCTGAATAACCGATGTATAATTGTCGTTGATAAATTTGCCAATTTCAGTATCCGGCGGAATCAAATTTGTAACCAGTGCAATAATAAATACCAAAAGAATTATTGATATTGCATTATACACTTTGAAGATGATGCTTTTTCGTAAGTTTTTAGACTTTACCACTTCAGTTCTGAACATATTATGTTGGTTTTAATGTTTAATATCTATTCAAAGTTGTTTACAGCTTTTCTAATAAAAGAGAGTCGGTTGAGCAATTGTTCAAGCAAATCGAGTTTAAGCATGTTTGCACCATCCGATTTTGCATTGGCAGGGTCGGGGTGGGTTTCAATAAAGAGCCCATCGGCACCAACTGCAATACCTGCACGGGCAATGGTTTCTATTAAATCGGGGCGGCCACCGGTAACACCGGCCAATTGGTTGGGTTGTTGCAACGAGTGGGTAACATCGATGATTACCGGACAGTTGTTTTTTTGCATTTCGGGAATACCACGATAGTCCACAATCAAATCCTGATAGCCGAATGTTGTGCCGCGTTCGGTGATCATTACATTCGGGTTGTTGTTGTCGCGCACCTTGTTCACTGCAAATTGCATGGCTTCGGGCGATAAAAACTGGCCTTTTTTGATGTTGACCACCTTACCGGTTTTCGCGGCGGCTTCAAGCAGGTCGGTTTGCCGGCACAAAAATGCCGGGATTTGCAATATGTCAACATATTCAGCTGCCATTTCGGCTTCACCGGCTGTATGGATATCGGTAACAACCGGAATATCAAATTCCTCTCTGACTTTTCGCAATATATTCAAAGCCTTTTCATCGCCAATACCGGTAAACGAATCGATGCGCGAGCGGTTGGCCTTGCGATATGAGCCTTTAAACACAAACGGGATTTGCAGTTTGTTGCTAATCGTTACAATTTCTTCGGCAATATCCATTGCCATTTTTTCACCCTCTAT
>JAGYOI010000037.1 GCA_018399395.1 Prolixibacteraceae bacterium | reverse complement strand
ATTCCAATGGGGCCTGTACCAAATAATTTTAACAGCATTTTTGAATACTTAGCCAATAAAGATGAGTTGGATATTCATTATACCAATTTTGCCGATGGTGGTACGGGTGAGCAATTTAAGCCAAATCAGAATAAGCGTTTCAACAAGGAATTGTTTACAGAAGACGAATTGCATATATTAGATTTGGTTGCGGAACGATTTAAAAATACATCGACCAATGAAATAATTGAAATCAGTCATAAAGAAAAAGCATGGATCGAGAATCATGCAGAAAGAAACCTGATTGATTATAACTATAGCTTTGAATTAAATTGAGGCTTCAGGTACACACCGTCCCTGCCTGCGCTCCCCGTTTCGCATTTTCTCAAATTCGGTTTTCATTCGTCTGAAATTATAAATATGTAAAAAAAACATGAAAATAACATGTTAACTTCTCAGAATAACCTAACTTAACAAAGTCAATAACCAAAATGAATTTTAAATGGCAATAAATATTTGGATTGTACTTATCATAGTAATATTTTTATCTGTCATTGCTTTTGTATGGGCTTGGTTTCTTCGTTTGCAAATAAAAAAACAAACAGAAAGTATAAATCTTAAAAATAGGGAGTTGCAGAAAAGCGAGGAGAAATTCAGGGTTATAACTGAAAACTCGAGCGATATAATCTGGCACTTGGATAGTAATTTTATTTTAACTTATATAAGTCCGGCCGATGAAAGGGTAAGAGGTTTCAAAAGAGAAGAAGTCATTGGCAAATCCCTATTTACAATTTTAAAACCTGAAGGTATTAAAATGCTCAAAGAGGCAAATGAAAAACGTATGATTGACCTGAGCAGAGGAATAAAATCAGCTCCGGTGATTTATGAGTTGGAGGAGCTTTGCAAGGATGGCAGTTGGGTATGGGTGGAAGCCACTGCAACCGCATTTTATGACCGTTATGGCCAAATTTCTGGTTACCACGGTGTGTCGAGAGATATATCAGAACGAAAAAAAGCTGAACTACAGCTTAAAGAACAAGATCGTCAGTTAAGAGAACTCAACTCTACCAAAGACAAACTGTTATCAATAATTGCACATGATTTAAGAAGTCCGTTTAATTCTATTTTGGGATTATCGGAATTGTTGATTGAAAACATTAAAGATTTTGAAGTTGCTGAATCTGAAAAGTACCTGAGCGTTATTAATTCATCAGCAAAAAACACCCTTGTTTTACTTAATAATTTGCTGGACTGGGCAAAATCACAAACCGGGAAAAATATATATAAACCGAAAAAATCAAATATATCTGCAATTATCAGCGAAATAATAGAAGTGTCAAAATCTAATGCAAATATTAAAAATATATCATTAAATTATAATCAAGCAGATGATATAGAGGTATATGCCGATGTTAATATGTTGAAAACAATTTTGCGGAATCTTATTTCCAATGCGGTAAAATACACGCACTTAAATGGCGAAATATCTATTTTAGCAGTACAAAATAGAAACAACACCGAAATTTCGGTTTCTGATAACGGTGTTGGAATCAATGAAAGAATCCGGAATGAATTATTTGAATTTGACACTAATATTACAACCGCCGGAACAGCCGATGAAAAAGGTTCAGGATTAGGCCTTATATTATGTAAGGAATTTGTAGAAAAGCATGGTGGGGAAATTTGGGTTAAAAGTGAATTAGGTAAAGGCAGTACTTTTGTTTTTTCTTTACCTTGTAAATAATAATGGAAGCGGAATAAATGCATTTAAAATTGAAAAGACATCCGTGTAGATATTCATTATTTCCCTTCATTGAAAATTAGTTTTTGGTTATTGTCGCAGCACCGATACCCCATTTGCAAGGTAATATGCTGAATGCCGAACCGGCTTTTCAGTATTTTGTCAACCTGCTGGCGCACAACGGCCACACGTTCCAAATCCATATTTTCGGTCACTTCAACATGCCCTTCAAAGTGTATGCTCGTATCGTCAAGCTTCCATATGTGCACATGGTGCAGGTTTTTAACCTTGTCAATTTTTTCAACCTCATTTTTTATTTCGCCAAGGTCAATATTGTCGGGTGTCGCCTGCATCAGTATCTCAACAGTTTCTTTCAGTATGCCCCAGGTATGCCAAATAATGTAGCCGCCCACAAAAACGGTAATCAGCGGGTCGATCCAAAAAATGCCCCAAATCCATATGGCCACACCGCCCAGTATCACGGCAACCGACGATAGTGTGTCGCCCATTAAATGCAGGTAAGCAGCACGCACGTTCAGGTTGTGCGCCTTATCTTTGTTTAGTATAACCACCGAAATAAGGTTTGCCAGCAAGCCAAAAATAGCCACCCAAAACATCAGTTTCCCCTTAATGGGCTCGGGGTTCATAAACCGCTCGTAAGCTTCGTAAAACAGAAATATACAAATCGATATCAGCACCACGGCATTAAAAAGTGCCGCCAGTATTTCAACCCGCTTGTAACCAAAAGTTCGGCGGCTGTCGGGTGCTTTGCGGCTAATTTTTCCGGCAATAAAAGCAATAAACAGTGCCGACGAATCGCCCAGGTTGTGCAGCGCGTCCGACAGTAACGACAAGCTGTTCGAAAGAAGCCCGCCCACAATCTGCACAATGGTAATCGACAAATTTAAAACGGTAACCCATAGCAGCTTTTTACCGCGAATTTCGTCGGTATTGCCGGGGTACACGTGATGTTTTTTGTGTTCAGGACCCATAACTATACATTTTGGACGGTAAAGTAACAACTCATAACGCAAAAATCCTATTTTTGAATAGTGATTGGATCATTAAATGAATTATTATGAGAATAAAATTGATTACTCTGCTAGGCCTATTGGCATTTGTATTTTTCATGCTGTACGAATGTACTTCTTCACCTACCACAAATGAATATATCGAGCCCGTGAGGTTTCAAACCGGGGAAATTGACAAATTGGTTCAATTGCCGTTAGGTTGTATTGACCAGGAATGGCCCAACAAACTTAACCAAACTCTGGACAGTGCCAGCGAAATGGGTGTGCCGGCGGCTTTGCACCCTGTTTTTTACGGCTGTTTCGATTGGCATTCCGCAGTTCATTCACACTGGACAATGGTTCGTTTATGGCCTTTGTTGGAAAATGAAAAAACAAAACAGGATATCATAAATGTCTTCGTCAATAATTTTACAGAAGAAAATATTCAGTTGGAAATGGATTACTTTCAGCGCTCATCATCCAATGGGTGGGAAAGGCCTTATGGATGGGGGTGGCTCCTGAAGTTGTGTGCAGAAATAAATTCTATGGAAGGGGAACCATGGAATAGTAATACAGCTATGGTGAGTATTAACGATGGTAATTATGCAGGTGAACATTGGCTGGCCAGTTTTGCCGTGGCAGCATATACCGACACACCACGATAAATAAATTCAGTGAACTGGTCATACAAAATAATTGGATGTGCAGTTCATGAAAGTGAGCAAAGTGTTTTCTAAAATATACCTTAAAAAAAAAGAAATAAGCCACGAATTCCTTTAGATTTTTATTCGGGAATTCGCGGCTTCAATATATTATGGAACAAAGTCTATTGTCTCATGTCTAAATTCTAACAATCTATTTATCTCACAATTATATTGTTTTATCCATTGTAACGTTCCGAAATAACTTCCCAGTCGAGAATATCCCAAAAGTCTTCAAGGTATTTCGGGCGTGCATTTTGCTTGTCAAGGTAATAAGCATGTTCCCACACGTCGCAGGTCATAATTGGCTTTTTACCGTCACGTAGTGGGTTACCGGCATTTTGTGTTTGTACAATTTCCAGTTCCCCATCGGGGTCAACCACCAGCCATGCCCAGCCGCTACCAAACAGTGTGGTTGCTGCCTGGGTAAACTTTTCCTTAAATTCGGCAAAGGTGCCAAATTCTTGTTCAATGGCCGATTTTAGTGCTCCTGATGGTTCTTTTTTACCATTTTTAGCAAATTGCTCGAAATAGAAAGTGTGGTTCCAAACCTGGGCGCCGTTGTTAAAAATACCACCATCGGCCTTTTTGATAATATCTTCTAATGAAGCATTTTCAAATTCAGTACCGGGTATCAGGTTGTTCAGTTTAGTCACATAGGTCTGATGGTGCTTGCCATAGTGAAACTCAATGGTTTTCTGGCTAATTTGTGGTTCTAGCGCATTGGGCGCGAAATTCAATTTTGGTAATTCAAAACTCATGATTGTTATATTTTTTGGTTTGTAATTTTTCAACTTCATTGTATACTGTAAACAGAACAACTTTTATAATGTTGGAAATTGAGCCTATTTTCTTTCTATTTAGATTGATGTTAAATAGTCTTCGAAAGTTTACTAAAAACATCAGTCAGGTGCATTTTTTTTATCTTAACCCGGTAAAACATAACTTAACTGTCTTAAATAAACCTGACCATTATGATTTTGAGTTTTGTAGATTGGGCCATTATTGTTGCCTACCTTGTTGTGAGTCTTGCAGTTGGTTTGTATATGTCGCGTCGTGCCGGGCAAGATACAGATGAGTTTTTTCTGAGTGGCCGTAAGTTGCCATGGTACATCGCCGGTACCAGTATGGTAGCTACAACTTTTGCAGCCGATACGCCTTTGGCAGTAACAGAGCTGGTGGCCCAAAGTGGTATTGCCGGAAACTGGTTGTGGTGGAACATGCTTTTTGGCGGAATGCTCACTGTTTTCTTTTTTGCCCGTTTATGGCGCCGGGCCGGCATTCTTACCGATACCGAGTTCGTTAAAATACGCTACTCAGGTCCCGAAGCACGTTTTTTACGAGGTTTTAGGGCGGTGTATATTGGTATTGTTATGAATACAGTGGTGATAGCGTGGGTGAACCTGGCTATGGTGAAAGTGCTTGAAGTGATGTTTCCTTCGCTTGCATTTTTCGGGCATACCGAATTTCATTTTATGGGTCTGACATTCAGCTCGCACCTTGTAATGGTGGCGCTTTTAATTGTTTTTGTCACGGTTTATTCTTCCCTGTCCGGACTTTGGGGTGTTTCAATTACCGATACTTTTCAGTTTGTAATGGCCATGGGGGGCAGTATTGTTCTGGCTGTTTTTGCTGTTCGTCAGGTTGGTGGTATCGACCAGGTTAAAGAACAGCTTGAATCGGTGCCCTGGGTTTTTGAATTTTTCCCGGCGGTAGGAGAGGGTGTTGATTCTACCGGTTCCGGAATGCTGAAAATGAGTATTGTGGCATTTGTTGCATATCTGGGTGTGCAATGGTGGGCCAGTTGGTATCCGGGGGCTGAGCCCGGTGGAGGCGGTTATATTGCCCAGCGCATGATGTCGGCTAAAGATGAAAAGCATTCGCTGTTGGCCACTTTATGGTTTCAGGTAGCACATTATGCAGTGCGCCCATGGCCTTGGATTATTGTTGCCTTGTGTGCATTAATATTGTACCCTTCAGAAGCCGATAAGGGGGCAACTTACGTGATGATGATACGCGATTTAATGCCATCGGGCTTATTGGGCTTATTGCTGGCTGCTTTTTTCGCTGCATATATGTCAACCATATCGTCGCAAACGGTGTGGGGGGCCTCGTATGTTATTAATGATTTGTTCAGGCCTTTTGTAAAGAAAAATGCATCGGAGCGTTATTATGTACAGGTTTCGCGGGTTACAACTTTTGTTATCATGATTTTATCGTTGGTTGTAACAACGCAGTTTAACCTTATCAGCGATGCCTGGAAATTTGTTCTGGCGTGCAGCGGTGGAATTGGGTTGGTATTGTTGCTGCGTTGGTTCTGGTGGCGCATTAATGCCTGGAGTGAGTTGTCGGCCATGGTTGCACCGTACTTTATTTACCCGTTTTTGAAGATAAAATACAACCTCGATTTCGAGACCAGTTTGCTAATCATCGTTGTTTGGTCAACCCTGATATGGTTGATCGTTACTTTTTTAACCCGGCCCGTCGATCGTGAAACCTTACATGCTTTCTATGCTAGGGTGCATCCTGGAGGCGCAGGGTGGAAAAGTGTTGCATCTGAGTTGCCGGGAGTAAAAGGTGATACCGGATATGTTCGCTTATTTGTTAACTGGATTCTGGGGTGTGCATTAGTGTTGTTGGCATTAATCGGAACCGGCAAGATTATTTTTGGTGAATATTTGGCCGGTGCTGTATATTTTGCTTTTGCTTTAGTAGCAGCCTTTGTTATTTACCGCAACCTGTCAAAAGCCGGTTGGGATAAGGTGGTTAAATAAAAAAAAGAAGGGTAAGCTTTCTAAGCCACCCTTCTTCCCTGATTTATGTTTTGTATTTTGTTATCCGCATTTTGAATGCCCGCAATCCTGACAGGTGAGGCATCCTTCCTGATAAATAACATTTTCAGATCCACAGTGTCCGCACTTGCTGTTATCGGCTACAGTTCCGTTTGGGATGTATTTTTTCAAAGCCCGGGCAACACCGTTTTTCCATGTATTGATTGATTCATCGTTAAGTTGCAGGCTTGAAATGAGCTCAACAACTTTGTGAATTGGCATTCCGTGCCTTAATGTTCCTGAAAGTAGCTTTGCATAGTTCCACATTTCAGGGTCAAATTTGTGCGACAGTCCTTCCATGGTGGTTTTGTATCCACGCTTATTGGTGTATTGGAAGTCGTATCGTTTTTCACCGTTTTCGATGGTTTTCTTTATGATTTTACCTTTCGAAACCGAACGGGGAATTAATAAGCCTTCTTCGTCGTCGCCCAAACCGGTAAAAATTTCGTATGGACGTCCGTCAATAAGTCCGATAAATGCGATCCATTTTTCGCGGTTGTTCTGGAAACGTACTACATCAGCTTCAAGAGATTCGGGCCTCTTGGTTGGGAAAGGGCTGTTATTGTTCTCTGCCGGTTCTTTTTTCTTGTCAGAAATTAGCACGCCCGAGCGTGAGCCTTCACGGTAAACGGTAACCCCTTTGCAGCCCGATTTCCAGGCTTCCATGTAAAGTTGTCCAACCAGCTCTTCGGTAGCATCTTCGGGCATGTTAATGGTAACACTTATGGAATGGTCAACCCACTTTTGAATGCGTCCCTGCATGCGTACCTTGCTCAACCAGTCAACGTCACCTGATGAAGAACCATGATATGGTGACTTTTCAACGATTTTATCAAGCTCTTCTGAGCTGTAACGTTTATTAATGTCGTAACCGTTAATTTCCATCCATGTTTTAAATTTATGGTGGAAAACTACGTACTCTTCCCAGCTGTCGCCTACCTCGTCAATAAAATCAACATGCACATCTTTGTCATTGGGGTTCACTTTGCGCCTGCGTTTGTACACGGGCATAAATACCGGCTCAATACCCGATGAGGTTTGGGTCATAAGACTTGTGGTCCCGGTAGGTGCAATGGTTAAGAGTGCGATGTTGCGACGCCCGTGTTGGGCCATGTCGTTGTATAATTCTTTGTCTGCATTTTTTATGCGGCTGATGAACGGGTTTTTCTTTTCACGTTCGGCATCATATATTTCAAATGCGCCACGTTCTTTGGCCATATTAACCGACGAACGATAAGCTTCAAGTGTAATTGTTTTGTGAATCTCTTCCGAGAAATCAGTGGCATTTTCACTTCCGTAAGGCAGGCCTAATGCTGCAAGCATGTCACCTTCGGCGGTGATGCCAACACCTGTGCGGCGTCCTTCTTGTGCTTTTTTACGGATATTGCGCCACAGGTTAAGCTCAATTCGTTTAATTTCTTCGTCTTCCGGGTCTTTTTCAATTTTATTCAGGATGCCATCAATCTTTTCAAGTTCAAGGTCGATAATGTCGTCCATGATGCGTTGGGCAAGGCCAATGTGTTTTTTGAATAATTCGAAATTGAAATGTGCCTCTTTGGTGAAAGGCTTCTCAACGTATGAGTATAAGTTAATGGCTAAAAGCCGGCAGCTGTCGTATGGGCAGAGCGGGATTTCGCCGCATGGGTTTGTTGAAACGGTACGGTAGCCAAGGTCGGCATAGCAATCGGGCACCGACTCGTTGATTATAGTGTCCCAGAAGAGTATTCCGGGTTCGGCTGATTTCCATGCATTGTGTACAATTTTGTTCCAGATTTTTTCAGCATTGACCTCTTTGGTGAAATTTGGGTTTTTGGAATCTGCCGGATATGCCTGTAAATATGGGGTTCCGTTATCGACTGAGTTCATAAATTCATCATCGATTTTAACTGAAACATTGGCACCGGTAACTTTGCCTTGTTCCATTTTTGCATCGATGAATTGCTCTGAGTCGGGGTGTTTAATTAGCACCGATAGCATGAGCGCACCACGGCGGCCGTCCTGGGCAACTTCGCGTGTCGAGTTCGAAAAGCGCTCCATGAATGGTACCAGCCCGGTTGATGTAAGTGCAGAGTTTTTAACCGGCGATCCTTTTGGGCGGATATGCGACAAGTCGTGACCTACACCTCCGCGACGCTTCATTAGCTGAACCTGTTCCTGGTCAATTTTCATGATGCCACCATATGAATCAGAGTTGCCTTCGTTCCCGATAACAAAGCAATTCGACAATGATGCAATTTGGTGTTCGTTTCCAATACCGGTCATTGGGCCTCCCTGGGGCACTATGTACTTGAAATCTTTCAGGACACGGTATAGTTCTTTTTCTGAAAGGGGGTTGGGGTAATTCTTTTCAATGCGTGCAATCTCTTTGGCTAACCGCTTGTGCATGTCATCGGGGGTTTGCTCATAAATGTTGCCATGAGAATCTTTCAAAGCATATTTATTCACCCATACTCGTGCTGCAAGATCGTCGCCGTTGAAATACTTTAACGACGCTTTGAATGCTTCCTCCGATGAATAGACTTCCCTGCCGGTGGTTGCTAATTCAACATTTTGTAATTCCATAAGTAATTCTTATAAAGGGGTTATACGATTAATATTTTGCAATAAAATTTATGTGTGTTGTAATTTTTCTAACTAAAAATGATGTGATTTTTGTAATGAAAAACCATTTACGAAAGTAACACCTGCGGGCAAATATTTATTCATGTTTTTTTG
>JAGYOI010000369.1 GCA_018399395.1 Prolixibacteraceae bacterium | reverse complement strand
ATTTTATCGCGAAACAGGTTTATTGAAAATCGAATGGAAACGTATTCGACCAGCTTTGGAAAGTTGATTTGGTTATTTTTTCTTGCAGTTACCTTTCCCGGTATTGTTTACGGCTTTTTCAATTTACGGTCCGGATATTTTGCGGGCAATGCTTTTTCAAGTGAACAGACAGTTAATTATGAGGATTTTGAAGAAAACATTGCAAAAGCATTTTCACCAGTTACCACTCTTGATGTTTTTGGAAATCCGTTTCACTATTATCTGGGGCTTTCAGCCGGAAGGACTAACAGGCCCGAAATTGCTGAAAAGCATTTGCTCAAAGCTGAGAAATACCATCCTAACAATCTTAAAGTACTGAAAGCAATTGCATCGCATTATTTGCAAACCCGGCGGCCCGAAATGAGCAGACGATACCTTGAGAAAGTATTGGAAGTTTACCCTTTCGAGAACGAAACACTGCTCAAACTGGCTACTGTACAGTATCTTTCGGGCGAAATAAAGCAAGCCTACGAAACCTTACTCAGGAGCAATCCCGGAAATCAAAATCCGGTTTACCAGAAAATGCGTGGTGAAATAGAAAACAGTTTAAATTCAAAAAATCAATGATCCATTGCAGCCATGCTAAACGGAGATTTTAGTGGTGAGGTTTTATGACTTTTTCCGATAGTTGAGTTTTCAATGATTTGATTATAACTCGGCCAATTAGTGCAGCTTCATTAAACTTTCTTCGTACAATTTTTCCTGCAAGTTGCTTTATCAGCATCAAAAAAGCAATGGGTAAATAATTTGGAAAATGCTTCTTAAAAAACAACAAATAGCTTTGATACAGATATCTTGAATTGCCACTGGATGTCAATGAGTTATTATACTTGTTTCCCGTAGTTGCTCCCTGTTTATGATAGATGGTGCTGCCCATGCAGGTATAGTTGCTAAAACCGGCGAGGCTTGCTCTGTAGCACCAGTCAATGTCTTCAAAATAAAGGAAATAGCTGGTGTCCATCATTCCGATATGCTCAATCAGGCTTCGATGAAAAAACATGGAGGCACCCATCACGTAGCCCGTTTTTTTGATTCCGGACGACGGAAAACCGGATTCAGGCTGTCCGATTCCTTCCAGTGTGGTAATGCCTTTTCTCGGCTCAAGCCTTCCTCCAACCGACTGGATAACCGATCGGTTAAAAAAGTCAATTAGCTTCGAGCCGAGAAACCCGGGCCGACCGGCGTTTTTGTCAAGTTGATTCCAGTTTGCTACCAGTTCTTCCAAACTATCTTCTTCAATTTGGGTATCATTATTCAGCAACCAGATAAACTCAAAATTACCTTCCGTCAGAACCTTTTTCAATGCCAGGTTATTCGCTCCGGCGAAACCAAGATTTTCTTCCGTTGTAATAATGTTTACCGATATTTTAGGATGTCGTTCAACCCAATCAGCAATATTCTGCCTGGAATCATTCAGTCCACACACCTCAACAACGGTTACGGCCAGCCTTTTGTAGTTTGACCTTAAAAGACTGTTAAGGCAAGAAACCGTATCCTCCCAGGTTATATAGTTAACAATAATAATGTTGACCCTTTGTCCGGTTTGTTGGAAACTATTCAAACTTTGGCGTTTTTTATTTAACCATTTTGCGATACAATAGAAATATTGCTCTTTGAACTAAACTGCAATATTACAACACGAAATTACATTTTTCAATGCCATAACAGTGTTTGATTTATAATAATTGCACATATTTTTATTGTTTTTGAGATATACTCATTGTGATTTGAATAACAATATACAATTGCACGAAAACCTCTTTGCTGATTTGGAGTAACATACTTGGGGGCCGGGCAGAAAATCAACACTAAATGTAATCAATTTCGACAAAGAAATCTTAAATAAATGTACATAACAAACTTAGCATCAATATTATGAATTTTATCAAAATAGCCAAAAGAATTATCAATTTAGGTAAAGCACTTCATTAGGCTATGTATTAGTTTTGCTCTTTTAAACTATAAAATGCTTTCATCATGTATCGTTTTTACTGTAAACTTATCATCGTTATTTTAGTATTGGTGGGTAAACTTAATGCACAGACAATCATTAACGTTACCAGCACCGAAGATTCAGGCCCCGGCTCGCTAAGGGGCGCAATTATTACCGCAAACAATAGTTCGGACAATCCGGTTATTCTTTTCACTATTGCGGCTGAAAGCATTATTCAACTGCAATCGAACCTGCCAGAACTTACTAAACCTGATATAACTATCGATGGAAGTTCGGCACCGGGCTTTACCTA
>JAGYOI010000368.1 GCA_018399395.1 Prolixibacteraceae bacterium | reverse complement strand
AACACTTCAGAAAAACAACAACAGTTTTATTCCTGACCCCCTCCAGATGTACAGCAACGTTCAAAATGGACACGGGGTATGGGCGTCCATGTCATCCAAAACAGTTTCATTAGATGTTTCACTGGTCGATCTTTTTTAAAATGACAATACAAGAAATAGAAATAGATTACAACACCCTAGAAAATAATGAATAGAGTATTTCCCCTACTTTTCATGTTCATTTTGTTATTGAACGCGAACGGATCTTTTGCCCAAAAAGCCAGCCTGACCGGTTATGTTGTCGATGCCACCACCAACGAAAAACTGATCGGGGCAACCATTCAAGACCTCACTACCCTACGGGGTGTTGCCACTAACGAGTATGGCTTCTTCTCGTTACGAACGCAAAACGAGTACAAGTGCCGGATATCATATGTGGGGTATGGTTCAAAAATTATTGAAGGCACGCTTACCTGCGATACTCTTTTGACGATTAATCTGTCAAAAGGCCTCGAAATTGCCGAGGTTACAGTTACCGCTAATCGAAAAAGATCGTTCGACAATGGACTGTCCAGTATGAAACTCAACCCCGAAATGATCAAAAACCTGCCCGCGCTATTTGGCGAAAGCGATGTACTTAAAGCCATCCAACTGCAACCCGGCACGCAACCCGGCCGCGAAGGCACATCGGGGTTTTCAGTTAGAGGCGGCAACAACGACCAGAATTTGTTTTTGCTTGATGGCATACCGGTTTATAACGTGAACCACCTGTTTGGCTTCTTTTCGGTATTCAGCCCTTATGCCATTAACAGTGCAACCTATATAAAAGGCGCAATGCCGGCACGCTATGGTGGCAGGTTATCGTCGGTAATCGATCTGCGTTTAAAAGAAGGCAACAACGAGAAATTGCATGGTCAAATCACCGCTGGGATCATTGCCTCAAGCATTGCCCTCGATGGCCCTATCATTAAAGACAAATGGAGTTTTATTGTTACAGCACGTCGTACTTACCTTGATGTTTTCAGTCGCCCAATCAGTTATATAATTACAAAGCAGCAGGCGGGTTATTTTTTTCAGGATTTCACGTTCAAAACAAACTATGAAATAAACAAAAAGAATAAGTTGTTTCTGAGTTTTTATGGTGGAAATGATAAAGCCTTTATGAACTACCGTGATAAAGACAAAACCTCACTTTATAAACGAAAATATGAATTGGGATGGGGAAACAAAATAGCAGCTTTCAGATGGAACAGCATTTGGGGCAAATCGCTTTTTTCAAATACAACCTTATATTATTCAAACTACAAATACAACAACGGCAACCACGAAAAGGGTTACAGCATCAACCCCGACAGCCTCATGCAAGAACATAAGCTCATGTTCTATAATAACGTAAGCGATTTTGGACTTAAATGGGATTTGGATTTTTACGCGTTAAGTAATCTTCATTTGCGAACCGGCTTTGATGCCATCGCACACAGTTATACACCCGGCGCCAGTGATTTTATCAATTATAACGCTTCGTCTGAACTTCGATCAAAGCAAGGCAAGCAATTCAGTAACATTGAGCTTTCGGCCTATGTCGAAGCCGATTATACCCCCATACCCAAATTAAATTTTAATGTGGGTTTGCGCAGCACCAGTAATTTTTTGAACGAATATACGCAACCGATTCTCCAACCGCGCATATTAGCCAGTTATAAGATAAACAACAGACTTTCATTTTCAACATCGTACGATGTGAATGTACAATACGTTCATCTGGTATCAAATTCAAGCTACGGAGCCCCAACTGATTTATGGTTGCCGGTAATGGATGGAATACCGCCTCAGCATTCATGGCAGTTTACTGTAGGTGCGAATTACCAATTTGCACCCGGGATCAGTCTCGGACTTGATATGTATAAAAAAGAATTAACCAATTTACTGGAATTTAATCCCACTGATATTATTGACCATAACGTAACCAACTGGGCTGATGTGACCCTCACCGGAACAGGGGAAGCCAAAGGACTGGAGCTGATGCTCGAAAAAAGCACTGGCGATTTAACCGGATGGATCGCTTATACACTTTCAAAATCGGATCGACAGTTTAATGGAATCAACAATGGCGATGTTTTCCCGTTTAGCCACGACCGCCGCCACAACATCTCAGTAGCGTCAACCTACAAAATTGATAAAAACAAAAAAATTACGGCCTCCTGGGTATATACTTCAGGCTATAATATCACGTTAAATTACAATTGGTACGTAATCAACATGAATGGATACACTCAATTAGTTGAAAACTACTCAAAACGAAACAATTATCGTACGCCGGCCTA
>JAGYOI010000367.1 GCA_018399395.1 Prolixibacteraceae bacterium | reverse complement strand
CAAATTGTTTATGGCATTACTCAACTGCCCTATTTCATCGTTTGATTTAACCGATAACGGTTTTTTGGGTAAAATCCCTTCTTTAATCGATGTTAAGCGCGTAAGAACAAGGTTTATGTTATTTGTGAAGTAAATCTTAGTGAGGAAGATAATGACAACAGATGTTAATATAATGCAGAGCAAAGAACCCAGGATAAACATCCAGGTAACCGAACTTTTTTCTTTTATTACACGATCCATTCGTGCATGGATAAAAAGGTGCCCAAGGAATTTACCATCATCAAGACGTATCGGGCTGATGGTAGTATAGAATTGGTTATTGTCCTGACTGGTTTGCAAAAACACATCCGATTCTACTTCACGCGAAAGGGCATCGTAGTTAGATAAAAACCCAACCTCCGATTTATTTTTTTCTTTGTGTTCAGGATTTAACGAAAAATAGATTTTCCCGTTTGCCCCTACAATCATGCATTCTTCAATGGTTTCACCAACCATCTTTTCCATAATAATTTTGTCTTCAGCTGACTCGTAGCGAAGCAGGCCTTTCGACATCAGATAAGCCGGTGTTTGGAAACTTTGTTGTAGCCCTTGTTCAATTTGTGAGGTAAATCGGTCGATGTAAAAAACGCCTAATGCAAAAAGTGCAATAAACTCGGTAATAATTACAAGCACCCCAATCTTGTACGAAATTTTTCTAAAATGAAAATACTTTCTCAATCCCATCTCAATAAGTTTTTAAATGCATAACGATATACTCGCAGAATCAGTAATGTCGTTAATACATCCCGGTTAGTTAATAGTTAATTTTAAAATTCTCTATTAAAATATTGAGAAATAATGATTAAGTGATTAAGAATTATATGTTGTGTAATATGTTGTACAGATTTCATACAAAAGTGTTATAAAGTCATAAAAAAAAAGACCGATTGTTTGATACAACCGGCCTTCTTTATGATTTTGCCACTTTTTTTTAATTTCCAAAATCGTCGAAGAAAATATTTTCATTTTCAACGCCAAGCTCGTAAAGCATTTTATTTGCGGCATTGGCCATTGGTCCGGGGCCACACATGTAATATTCAATATCTTCAGGTGCTTCGTGGTCTTTCAGGTAATTATCGTATATCACCTGGTGGATAAAACCAACAGGCCCGTCCCAGTTGTCTTCAGGTTGTGGATCGCTAAGCGCGATGGTAAACTTGAAGTTTGGGAATTGTTTTTCTATGTTTCTGAAATGATCTTCATAAAAAATTTCCCGTTTTGAACGTGCACCATACCAATAGGTTACTTTTCGACCTGTTTTGAGGGTATGGAACAGATGGAACAATTGAGAACGTAGTGGGGCCATACCTGCACCACCGCCAATGTATAGCATTTCATTATCAGTATCCTGTATGAAGAAATCTCCGTAGGGGCCCGAAATAGTTACCTTATCGCCCGGCTTACGTGAAAATATGTAAGAAGAACATGCACCCGGGGGCACGTCGGCCCACTTGTTTTTCTGACGGTCCCATGGCGGCGTGGCAATACGGATGTTCAGCATAATGATGTTTCCTTCAGCAGGGTAGTTGGCCATCGAGTATGCCCTGAATGTCTCTTCAGTGTTTTTAATGCCAAGATCCCACAATCCAAACTTATCCCATTCGTCGCGATATTCCTCTTCAATATCAAAATCTTTAAAACTGGCTTCATATTTCGGAACATCAATCTGGATGTAACCACCAGGCTTGAAATCGAGGTTTTCACCTTCGGGGAGTTTTACCACAAACTCTTTAATAAAGGTTGCCACGTTGTGGTTCGAAACCACTTCGCATTCCCATTTTTGGATGCCCATAACCTCTTCAGGAACACGAATTTTCATGTCTTCGCGAATTTTCACCTGGCATCCGAGCCTCCAATTGTTTTGCTGTTCTTTACGTGTGAAAAAATCAACTTCGGTTGGCAATATTGAACCTCCGCCCTCATCAACCTGGCATTTGCACATACCGCAGGTTCCACCACCACCGCAGGCCGATGGAAGGAAGATGCCATTGTTGCTGAGTGTTGAAAGCACAGTGGAGCCCGGCTCGGTTTCTATATCTTTTTCTCCATCGTTAATGTCGACATGAACCGTACCCGAAGGTGTAAGTTTCTTTTTTGCGAACAACAAAACACTAACCAACAACAATATAACCACCAGGAAAAAAATAATACTGGTAATAATAACTGTTGATTGTATAGCTATAAGAGTCATTTTATCTGATTTTAAAAGTTTTTATTAAAGTTTAATTCCCGCGAATCCCATAAATGCCATTCCCATTAATCCGGTAATGATAAATGCC
>JAGYOI010000366.1 GCA_018399395.1 Prolixibacteraceae bacterium | reverse complement strand
TGATCCACGAGTAGGAATATCTAAAAAAACAGAAAGTCCGTGAGGTTGAAATATTACTGAAAAAAGTGAAAGCTTTCCCGTTATTTTTAAATCGTAAAATTCGTTTAGCTGTCCGGTAATGAGTGTGTTTTCACCTCCCGGTTTATCCCTGTTTATTGGCTCCGGTTTATCCCCGAAATAAAAAACCAGCTCGAACAAGCCACTGGGAACAATCCGCTGAAGGTGCTCCATCCCATTCGGCACACAACTTTCCATAGTCCAGTAATGTTTTATGAACCTGGACAGATGAAATGATGGATTGGAAATATTATATACCATTGTTCATTTATATATGAGAGACACAAATATAATAATTTAAAAAAACAGGATTACGGCTCAGCCTGACCAAGCCATAATCCCATTGTTTAACTACGCATCGCCGTACAAGCCAACCTTATTACCTTCACTGTCGATAAAAACAGCGAAGTAACCACGACCTTCGGCTTCAATTTTTGTTTTTGGCTGAACAACTGCCCCTCCATTTTCTACAATTCGCTCAATTGCACCATCCAGGTCTTTTTCAACATTAAAACTAACCAATGCACCATCTTTCCCGGGATTGAAACCCGGTGCATATGAAATTGCACCTTCCCCACCCGGGAAACAGGCCATCTTTTCTTCACCACAGTCAATAGCCTGTAGGTCAATTTTAAGAACCGATCCATAAAACTTAACAGCTCTTTCGAAATCTGCCGCGGGTATTTCTACCCATGAAATTAGTTTTGTCATTGCTTTAAATTTTTAGTTTATCATAAATAACATGACAAAAATACCGTTATGCCTTTTTTGAAAATTGGAAAATCGCGACATTATTATTGAACACTTCCATTAGATGATATGCTTCATAGGTGCATAGTAAACTATTTAAATTACAATACTACAGAAACTATTTCTGCATTGATACGCCCAAAATCAGAAAAGGTTTCAAATTATCGACCATTAAACCCAAAAGATAAAGATTTTGAAGGCTAAACCTTTATTACTTACTATCTGTTAATGAGTTTAGTTTAGGGAAACTGGTTTTTCCCTGAAACGTAAAATCAAAACTCATGATTAAGAAAATTCTGGTAGCCAACCGTGGTGAAATTGCAGTCAGAATTATGCGTTCGTGCCGTGAAATGGACATCAACAGCGTAGCTGTTTATTCTACTGCCGACCGTAATTCAATGCATGTGCGTTATGCAAATGAAGCTTATTACATAGGCGATTCTCCATCGTCGGAAAGTTATCTCCACATCGACAAAATTATTAGTGCAGCCATAAAATCGGGAGCCGATGCCATTCACCCCGGTTATGGATTTCTGTCGGAAAATGCTGAATTTGTCCGAAAAGTAACCAAGGCCGGTATTCTTTTTATTGGCCCCTCGCCCGAGTCGATGGAAGCAATGGGCGACAAAGTAACGGCCCGCGAAATAATGCTCAAAGCCGGCGTCAATGTGGTTCCCGGCACCGATGCCCGGCTCAACAGCAATGAAGAACTTACAGGCAAAGCCCGTGAAATTGGTTTCCCGCTAATGATCAAAGCATCGGCCGGAGGTGGCGGAAAAGGCATGCGACTGGTGCGAAATGAACATGACCTTATTGATGCTTATAAAATGGCAAAATCGGAAGCCCAAACAGCCTTTGGAAACGATACACTTTACATCGAAAAATATATTGAATCGCCCCACCATATCGAGTTTCAGGTGTTGGCCGATAAACACGGAAACGTGGTCCACCTTTTTGAACGGGAATGCTCGGTACAGCGGCGGCACCAAAAAGTGGTTGAAGAAACACCATCGCCGTTTATTACCGATGATTTGCGGCAAAAAATGGGCAATCAGGCCATTGAAGCTGCCCGGTCGGTTAATTATGTTGGTGCCGGCACCGTTGAATTTCTCGTAGATGCCCATCACAACTTTTACTTTTTGGAAATGAATACCCGCCTGCAGGTTGAACACCCTATTACCGAACGTGTAACCGGCGTTGATTTGGTTAAACAACAAATTCTTATCGCCGAGGGACAAAAGTTAAAACTCAGGCAAGAAGAACTGCATCAGTTTGGCCATGCCATTGAATGCCGTATTTATGCCGAAGATCCGGAAAATAACTTTATGCCCAGTCCGGGCATAATTGAGTTTATTGCCGAACCCCTGGGGCTTGGTGTGCGCACCGACAGCTACGTGTACGAGGGCTACGAAATACCCATGTTTTATGACCCCATGATTTCAAAACTTATTGTTTGGGCACAAACCCGCAACGAAACCATAAGCCGAATGCAGCGTGCCCTTTACGAATACAAAATAT
>JAGYOI010000365.1 GCA_018399395.1 Prolixibacteraceae bacterium | reverse complement strand
TGGATATGTTTTATCCCGGACCAATGGTTCTGATAAAATTCAAAAGTCAATAAACTTCAAAGACGGGTGGTCTCTCATGTAATGCATTGAATAAAAAATAATTAATAACGGATATATGAAAACTAAATTACTAATCTTTCTTCAACTGTTTATTGTTTATGCAATGGTATTAATGTCATGCGAAAAAGTAGAAAAGCAGATTACGATTGAAGAAGTTGAATATAAAAATGTGGCATGTTTTAAAATTTCAACAGAAAAAGCCACTTATTACCTGGAAAAACAAAATGGCGGGTTTTCCAGCATCATCGATAAAAATGGTACCGACTGGGTTCAATTTCATAAAAGTGATACCATTCGTGGTGCTGCCGGTGCTGCCGCCGATTTTAGAGGGTTGCCAAACATGGTATACCAGGGGGAACAAAATGGTGTTGGACATCCGGGTTTCGATCAATGTGTTTCGGAACAAGTAAACGATACGTTAATCAGGGTTACAAGTAACTCAGGAAACTATGTATTCAGCTTTGCATTTACCCACGATTACGCAGTAATGAACATAGAGAAAGCTGATACTTCCCGAAAGTACTGGATGTTATACGAAGGTCCCATAGCAGGCAAGTTTAATCCCAAAAGTCATATTTGTATAACAAACGAAGGTTATCACCCCGAACAACCAAGTATTTATGGGGATGTACCCATCAAAGGTAATTTTAAATGGATGTGTTTTGGTGATGAAAACTACGATCAGATGTTTTATGTAGAGCATGTTACTCTTGATACGCTTATTGATATCGTCTATTACATGGGAAGCTCCGGGCCAGAGTTAGGGAACGATTCTCCCGACGGCATGGTGGTTATGGGCTTTGGACGTGATCCTCACACCAATCCTCAAATGAACCAATTCCCTAATACTTTCAGGTTTGGCTTCATTGATAAACCGGCAACCAGCAATGAAGATATGAAAGAAAAAATTGAAGAGAAACTATAAAAACCAACGAAATGAAAAATTCAAGATTCTTTTTGTTTGCACTTTCAGCAATACTGATAATAACAACATTTAATACAAAGCTAAGTGCACAGCAAATAGCGAGCGATAAATGGGAATACATTATGGTTGATTCAACCAGAGTGAAATGGGGAGATTTTAAAGAGCCCGAATGGCTGCGTTATTTCGGTTTGGATATGCAGGACGTAAACAACGACGGTTACAAGGATATTTTGTCGGGGCGTTACATTTACCTAAATCCCGGCGGTACAATGGAAGGCCTTTGGCAACGTGTTGACCTCGGTTTTAATGTTGATGGAATTTTATTTGCAAACGTTGATGATGACGAATTTGCCGATGTAATTGCGCTGGCCCTTCCTAATGTGTATTGGTTCGAAGCAGCAAACCAGGATGCTACTGTTTGGAATGCCACAAGAATTAGTAATTCAGTGCCTGCCACGGGCCATATTAATGCCCAGGGCTATTTAACAGCCGATGTGGTAAAAGGGGGAAAAGAGGAAATACTTTTTTCGGCAAAAGAGGGCATTTTCATGGCACAAATTCCTGAAAATCCTGTATCCGATAACTGGGAATTTATTAAGATTGGAAGATCGGATGGCGAAGAAGGCTTCGACGTTGCTGATATAGATGGCGATGGCGATTTGGACATTGTAGCCCCGATAAACGATCAGGAAGACGAATTGAAAGAACCCAGGTATTTACATTGGTTTGAAAATCCAGGAAATGTGGATGCGGAATGGAAAGATTACCAGATAGCAAAAACTAAAAATGCTATTGATCGTGTAAAAATTGCGGATTTTAATGGCGATGGTATTTATGATATTGCTGTTACTGAAGAACGTTACCCGGGTCCTGATCCCGATGCCAATCTTTACGTTTATATTGGAAGTAAAAAAGGTGGTGTTTTAAGCTGGAAACAGAATATTGTTATTACCCAATATTCAATGAATAACCTTGATGCTGCCGATGTTGATAACGATGGCGACATAGACCTGGTAACCAACGAGCATAAAGGTGAAGAACTAAAAACGCAACTATTTATTAACGATGGAAAGGCAAACTTTACAGAGCAGTTGGTTGATAAAGGCAAGGAATGTCACCTGGGAGCCATTTTTTCTGATTTAGATAACGATGGCGATTTGGATATCGTAGGCCATGCCTGGGATACTTACAAGTTTATGCACATATGGCGTAACGATGCCATAATGAAAAAAAACAATCAGTCAAATGCCTCGGTTGATTTTACCCGGTATACCATTGTGCCCGAAGGCGAAGCAAATAGATGGTGGGGCCGAAGTCATGCAGATATCAATAACGACGGACTGTTGGA
>JAGYOI010000364.1 GCA_018399395.1 Prolixibacteraceae bacterium | reverse complement strand
GTACTTTAGTGGACGAAACGGACTATTTTAAACATGTACGTTTCGACGAACCACTAAAAGTGGTTATGGACGGAAAGAAAAAAACTTCAGCTATTATTTTTAAAGGAGAAAAATGATTAACGTAGGAATTTACGATGAGCATAAAATTATGGCGAGAGGGGTGCAAATGATCCTCTCCCAGGTCAGCGATTTCGATGTTCTTTTTTTTACCGATAGCAAAGCAAAACTTAACGAGTGTATCAAAAATCGAAGTTTGCATGTGTTGGTAATCAACCTGCACGATACATCTATTCGTAATATGAACCTTATTATTCAATTGTCGTTGGCAAACCCGAAAACCAAATTGCTCATTATTTCTTACGATACCAGCGAAGAAACCATACTGAAAATTGTAAAGTCGAAAGCTAAAGGTTTCCTTGGCCGCGATGCTTCACAAAAAGACTTGATTGAAGCAATTTATACACTACGCAATGGTTTCGACTATTTTAATAACTCTATAAACCAGATGGTGCTTAATCAGTATATAAATGATTATGATACCGACCCCGCGAAAGAAAGTGAGATTGATAACCTGAGTGAACGACAGATTGAAATATTAAAACTTTGGGGCAAGAGTTACTCGAACCAGGAAATTGCTGATGAACTTTTTATCAGTGTTCGGACAGTTGAGTCACATAAAAATCACATCATGCAAAAATTAAAGTTGAAGAGTACTGTTGAGCTGGTAAAATTTTCAATAAAAAATAACATTATTGAAATATAGAAAAATCACAGTTTGTTCGATTTTTATATTTTTTTGATTGAATACTATTTGTACCCCTTTTTTCTTTATTGCTATTTTGCCTCTTTGTTTTGTATGTTTATAATTATATATTTTTGATGAAATGAAGAAAATATTTGAAGAGCGTAAAACGAAAATAACCCGCGAACATGAAGCGCTTCTTAACCAGAAAAATGAAGCTATTTTCAGCACCAACGGAATTTATACACGATTTGTCAATCCAATTTTAACACGTGACCATGTTCCTTTACACTGGCGTTTCGACATGAACCCGGAAACAAACCCGATGTTTTTGGAAAGAATTGGTTTTAACGCGGCTTTTAATGCCGGTGCCATCAAATGGAATGGTAAGTATTTGTTGGCTGTACGTACCGAGGGGAACGACCGTAAGTCGTTTTTCGCGATAGCCGAAAGCCCGAACGGGGTTGATAATTTCCGGTTTTGGGAACGCCCGATAACATTGCCACAAATTGGTGAATGGGATACCAATGTTTACGATATGCGCTTAACCGCTCACGAAGATGGTTGGATTTATGGTATATTTTGCACCGAGCGCCACGACCCCAATGCTCCCGAAGGTGATACATCGGCGGCGGTAGCTGCTGCCGGCATAGCCCGCACAAAAGATTTTAAAGAGTGGGAGCGGCTTCCCGATTTAATCTCACATAGCGGACAACAACGCAATGTGGTGCTGTTCGAGAAGTTTGTTGATGGCAAATACGCGTTTTTCACCCGCCCCCAGGATGGATTTATTGATACTGGAAAAGGCGGTGGTATTGGCTGGGGTTTATCTGATACCATCGAAAATGCCGAAATTATAGAAGAACGTATTATCGACAGCAAAACCTACCACACGGTTTACGAAGTTAAAAACGGACTGGGACCTCATCCTATATACACCGATAATGGCTGGTTGCACCTGGCACATGGTGTGAGAAATACAGCAGCCGGACTCCGATATGTGCTGTACGTTTTTATGGCCGATAAAAATGATGTAACCAAAATAATTCATAAACCGGCCGGCCATTTCCTTTCTCCGTTAAAAGATGAAAGGGTAGGCGATGTTTCAAATGTATTGTTTGCTAATGGCTGGATTGCCGATGACGATGGCACGGTTTATATTTACTATGCATCGTCAGATACCCGCATGCACGTGGCCACAACAACCATCGATAAATTGATTGATTATTGTGAAAATACCCCCGAAGACGGCTTACATTCTCATTTGTCGGTAAAATCGATTAATGAGCTAATTGACAGTAATTTGGAAATAATGTAAATATGAACAGGTCAATTGCAGAATTTATTGAAGCTCAGGAAAACGAGCTTGCACGCATTATGACTTTTTGGTCTGAAAATACCATTGATGATGAGAATGGTGGTTTCTTGGGGCAAATTAACGGATTTGGCAAGGTTGTGAAGAACGCTACAAAGGGAGCTGTGCTCAATGCCCGGATCTTGTGGACATTTTCGGCTGCATTCAATTATACTCAAGACAAAAAATATCTTCAGATGGCTGAACGTGCTTTTGATTATTTCGTAACCCACTTTTTTGAT
>JAGYOI010000363.1 GCA_018399395.1 Prolixibacteraceae bacterium | reverse complement strand
GGTATTGATATTGGATGATGAATTTAAAAATATAGAATTTGCAATAACCGGAGACGGGTCAACTGTAATGATGATGGAAGGAAAGAAACCTCACATCCTTACAGAAAATGACAGTGAAATCATAAAATGTTTCTTTAATCAAATTAAAAATAAGTATCCGAAAGCATTTGCAGCACTTGAAGAAGAATACAGTTATCGTAGCAACTATAAATTTTTGGCTGTTCGCCGGTTCATAAAATGCAACTGGGGGAACGATGACGAGATAAAAGACATTGACATAAACGGCAATTTCAATTTTGAACACGTACGCTGCCCAATGCGTGGCGGTGACTGTATATGGGAAAATACAATCTGCCACCCGGTTGATGCTACCGACCTTACAACACGTGAACGCGAGGTGGTGAGATTGATCGCAAAAGGATTTTCACTTAAAGAAGTAGCCGAACAGCTTACCATTTCAATACGAACAGTTGAAACCCACAGAGGGAATGTATTTGAAAAACTTGGCATAAACAAGCTTACGCAAATAGTTGACTACGCTCACAGGCACAATTTATTATAAACCCAGCCGGGCGGGGCACGTTCTTTAAATGCTACAACGCTCACTTACCTTATTTCCTGCCCGGCTTTTAAATTACGAACAATGTACATCGAAGAAACTGATGAAAATGAATACGCGATTCATAGCACATTTGAAGAAACCGAAAATATTTATCGCGGTCTGTTCCTTGTTCTCAACCTGGAAAATGATCCGAAACGCAAATCACAAATTCGAAAGCAGATTAATGCTATCGAGAGTATTAACCTTAAAATCGAGTACTAATATGAAAACCTTTTACATTACCGGTTGTACTGCCGGATTATACCCCGATGACAATCGAAAGCGATTTATGAAACTTGCAAAAGAATTAAAATCTGCAGGTGCCGAAAAGGTAACAACCGTTGCCGAGGTTGAAGATCAGAAACAAGGTTTTAAAAACCGAATTGATGCACGCATAGAAGCAGTAACAAACGCCAACTGTATTGTTTTTACAGCCGACTGGAATGAAAGCATTGAATCAAAAATCGAATTTAAAGAAGCACGTCGTTTGAGCCGTGAAATACGATTTTTTAACACAAGCGACATCGAAGATATTAAACGTACGTTGAATGGGGATTTCGTTGGGAGTACTCATGTTTAGTTAGGTTAGATGATGCCCCGGGCTCTCTCTCTGCCATGCCCGGGGCTTAACCAAAAATCACAAAGTTATGATACAAGCAATGATTACAGCACTTCTTATCGTGAGCTTCATAATGATGCTGGCGATAATAATTAAAGCAATTCGCGATAAAATTAAAAACAATGCCTTATGAAATTTTTTCATAACAATTATCACATTAAAACGATACCGGCACATTTCGCCAGTATCGAAAATCTTGAAGATTACATCGACGACCTCGAAAAGAAAAGGCTAAGCGAAACAGAACGCCAACAACTTAACGCGGTGTTGATGCGTGAACGGATGATTGAGTTTGTCAACTCGATATCCGAAGATCCGAAACTAAAAGAGCATATCACCAAAACAGAGCCTCTAACAGCAGCATGTGTTCAAACCAGGCTCGATAGATATTACGTGATAATATTTGATAACAAAAAGGAAGTACGGTGTGATATCAACACCTATAATGCTGCTCCAATCAAAACAACAATCAAAAGGCTGTACTGATGAACTTCCGTACCGAAGCCATACAAGCAATAGGTCGCATCGTTAACGCCCGAAGTTGGTGTTTACGAAACAAACGCGGTAAGTACCTGCCGGCATCGGTAACAACCCCGGTTATTAATCAGTACCGGGCACGTAAAGCAAGCTGGACAACCCGGGGCGTTGCCCGTTTCATTATAAAATATGAAAACAATTTACGGCGCATGGCCACCGGCGGCGATCAGCAACAACAATTAATATCGAAACTAATACTTGAAGCATATTATTATGAAAAAATTCAAAACACAAGCAATGAACCTCGTGAAAGAGGCAATATATCAGGACAAGCCGTTCATCGTTCTTTCGCACGGTAGCGAAAATCTCACCTGTGCATATACAGGTAATCAAAACCAGTTGGTTTCTGCACTTGAACAGGCAATAAGTAACGACAGTGACTTGTACAGCATTGTGAAACGTGCCGTACAGGCTAAAGATGCCAAGGATATTGAACCCCGGGTTTTCAGATTAGAAAAGGAGGCAGTATGAAAGAACGACCAATATTATTCAGCACGCCAATGGTTCAGGCAATACTTGCCGGACGAAAAACACAAACCCGCCGCACTCGAAACCTCGATATAGTTAATCACAACCCTTATGAATTGTGGCGTTTTGCCGGATTTGGAACAAA
>JAGYOI010000362.1 GCA_018399395.1 Prolixibacteraceae bacterium | reverse complement strand
TTGCTATTTATGGTTTGTCAGAATATTATCGGGCTACTGGAAATGAAAAGAGTCTTTTACTTGCTCAAGAGTTGTTTTGGATTCTTGAAAAATATTTTCTCGATAAAAAAAATGGTGGTTATATCGAAGCTTTTGATGAACAATGGGGTACACTCAGCGATATGCGACTCAGTTCAATAGATGCAAATGAGCCGAAATCAATGAATACCCACCTGCACATTCTTGAACCTTATACAAATTTATACCGGTGCTGGAAAAATCCTATACTTGAGAATAGTATAAGGAAACTGATACGTGTATTTCTCGACAAAATAATTGACAGTGAAACACTACATTTTAATTTGTTTTTTGGTGTTAACTGGAAGTTGAAATCAACTACAATTTCATTTGGTCATGATATCGAAGGTTCATGGTTGTTAACCGAGGCTGCTGAAGTGTTAAATGACAAATTGCTTATTGATGAAGTGAATGCTATGGCGTTAAGGATGGTTGATGCGACAATGCAGGAAGGAACTGATAATGATGGCGCTTTGTTTTACGAACGAGACGGTGAACATTGGAATACTGATAAACATTGGTGGCCACAAGCCGAGGCTGTTGTGGGTTATGTAAATGCCTGGCAAATAACCGACCAAAAAAAATACCTTGATGAAGCAGAAAAAGTATGGAATTTTATCGATTTAAATATTATTGATCGTAAAAACGGAGAATGGTTTATGAGGGTAAATAAAGATGGAGAGCCATGCCTTGAGGAAGATAAAGCTGGTTTTTGGAAGTGTCCTTATCACAACTCACGTGCTATAATTGAAGTTTGTTCACGGTTAAAAGGATTATAACAAAGTCTAATAAACCATAAAATGACGGAAAGAGTTTCATTAAAAGAAAAAATCGGATACGGCCTGGGAGACGCTGCATCGTCGATGTTCTGGAAGATATTTACATTTTATCTTGCCATATTTTATACCGATGTTTTTGGTATATCGGCCGCTGCAGCCGGTACCATGTTTTTGGTTACCCGAATCTGGGATACGGCCAACGACCCTATTATGGGAATTGTTAGCGACCGCACCCATACTCGCTGGGGAAAATTCAGGCCTTATTTGTTATGGGTGGCTGTACCTTTTGCCATCATTGGGGTTTTGCTTTATACCACACCCGATTGGAGTACTACCGGGAAACTCATTTATGCCTATGTAACTTATACTTTAATGATGATGGCATATACGGCAATCAATGTCCCATATGCCAGTTTGTTGGGCGTGATGACCGCGAATACAGTAGACCGGACAAGTTTGGCATCGTACCGTATGGTGTTTGCTTTTGGTGGTAGTTTGCTGGTGGTGGCTATTTATCAGCCCATTGCCGATATGTTTCAAAATATTGTGAGCACCAATGCGGCTTATCAGCTTACAATGGTGGTTATTGGTGCCATTGCCGTTACCTTTTTCATCCTCACTTTTTCGTGGACACGTGAGCGCATTAAGCCACCTAAAGAGCAGCAAAACAGTTTAAAAAAGGATTTTAAAAACCTAATTAATAACATTCCCTGGTTTATTTTATTGGGGGCTGGAGTAATGACCCTTATATTCAATTCGGTACGTGATGGTGTGGCCATGTATTATTTCAAATATTACATAACCGATGATACCGCCATGTCGATTTCAAAAATGACCTTCACCTATAGTACCCTTTATTTGTTTTTAGGACAGGCTGCCAATATGATTGGTGTAATAATGGCAAAGCCTATATCGGCACGTCTTGGTAAACGAAAAACATTTATGTACGCAATGGTTTTGGCAGCCGCGCTTAGCTCGTTATTTTATTTCTGTACAAAAGAAGCTGTTGCCCTGGTTTATGTATTGCAGGCACTTGTTAGTTTTTGTGCCGGTATTATATTCCCGTTGTTGTGGTCGATGTATGCCGATACGGCCGATTTTTCAGAATACACAACCGGAAGGCGTGCTACCGGTTTGGTTTTTTCAGCATCGAGTATGACCCAGAAACTGGGGTGGACACTTGGAGGCTCAATTACACTTTGGTTATTAGCTTTTTATGGCTTCGAGGCCAATGTTCAACAAACTCCTGATACAATTGAGGGTATAAAACACATGCTGAGTTTTGTTCCGGCTATAGGAGCATTAATCTCAGGCTTGTTTATGTATTTTTATAAGTTGGATGACAAAACAATGAAAATGATTGAAGTTGAATTAGCCAAACGAAGGGCAAACGATTAAACAGCAATGCTGGCTTTACAGGTTTTAGCACCCAATGGCAGCTTGAGGAAGAAGGTATTAATGTATTTCCAAACGGCCTGTATGGCTGTTCCGTTAGTTGATGAGGCATATTGGGGGAAGAGGGGCAGAATGATAATTTTA
>JAGYOI010000361.1 GCA_018399395.1 Prolixibacteraceae bacterium | reverse complement strand
ATTTTACAAAGCATAAAATAATTATACTAATTGAAACAGAAGATACATGCAAAAAGAAACAACACATATACAACAACTCGACAAAATTGCTATTAACGTTAAGTCGCACCGGCTCTTAAAACAACTTCTGAAAGAAAACCCGCGGCTTGAAGAGTTTATGCGAAATTCACGCAACGAAACGGAAGCGCTTATCGGCGTTCGTAACTGGGTGCTCGAAGAAATAAAAACCAATAAAGATGCTTACAACTATTATCTTAGAAAAACACATGGCCCCGGCGCCCTGGAAAAAATCGAATGGAAAGATTATGCTGCAATTCGCTTGCTAGATTACATTGACCATGCCGGTAAAGAATATCCTGATTTAAACCTGCATGGTGAAATTGCTGTGAGCAATCCCATAAAAATGATATGGCTGGCCGTGAATTACGGTACCGGAGGTGCGAAACCTACATTTTTCAAGGACATGCTTCAACTTTTTCGCCAGTTCAGGGGCGAAATGACCCGCGAAATACCGACCCGCGAAAAAATTGAAAAATGGATGGAACGGTTTCCTTCAGGGCTCGATCCCCGTATTGTTAAATTACGCGAAGAAAACCGCGACCGTATAATCAAAGTAATCATCGAGCAAATTGACAATCACGAAATAAAATCATCAAGATATACTTTTGCCCCCGGTTTATCGTACGAACAAAAATTTCTTACCATATTGGAATGGTGGAACGACCCGAAATTTCACCTGAAATTTGCAGTGCGCTCTCCCCGACTGCTTAATAAAATGCTGGGCGAGTCACTCGACCCCGATACTATGAAAGTACTTTACAAAGCCGAGGACGCGGGCATCCCATTCTTTATCAATCCTTATTACCTGTCGTTGCTCCATGTGCGGGTTCCCTACTTTGCCATTGGCGCCGATTTAGCCATCCGCGATTACATCATCTACCAAAAACAACTGATCGAAGAATTCGGGAAGATTGCCGCCTGGGAAAAAGAAGATGTGGTTAAACCCGGCGAGCCCAATGCTGCCGGATGGTTGCTCCCTGAACAACACAACGTTCACCGCCGCTACCCCGAAGTTGCCATACTTATCCCCGACACCGTTGGCCGTGCATGTGGCGGACTCTGCTCATCATGCCAACGGATGTACGATTTTCAAAGCGGCCATCTCAACTTTAACCTTAACACATTAAAGCCCAACGAAAAATGGAGCGACAAGCTCGAACGGTTAATGAGTTATTTTGAGAACGATTCGCAGTTACGCGATATACTGATAACCGGTGGCGATGCACTTATGAGCTCCGACAAGTCGTTGCAACAAATTTTTGATGCCATTTACAAAATGGCAAAACGGAAAAAAGAAGCCAATAAAAAACGGGCCGGTGGAGAAAAATATGCCGAAATTGTACGCATCAGGCTTGGCACCCGCTTACCAGTCTACTTGCCTCAGCGTATCGATCAGGAACTGACTAACGTTTTGGCTGATTTTAAAAAGAAAGCATCGAAAATTGGCATTAGCCAGTTTGTGGTTCAAACCCACTTCGAATCACCGCTTGAAATTACCCCAACCGCCAGAGATGGCATCAACTTGCTACAATCGGCCGGGTGGATGGTAACCAACCAACTGGTATTCACCGCTGCTGCGTCACGCCGCGGCCATACTACCAAACTCCGGAAAATACTAAACGACATAGGTGTAATGTGCTACTACACTTTCACCGTTAAAGGCTACATGGAAAAC
This sequence comes from Prolixibacteraceae bacterium, assembly GCA_018399395.1. Lineage (GTDB taxonomy): Bacteria > Bacteroidota > Bacteroidia > Bacteroidales > Prolixibacteraceae > Roseimarinus. The sequence goes on along the minus strand of JAGYOI010000361.1, from coordinate 644 downwards.
AACCACAACTTTGCGGTAAATGCCCGTTCGATTCAGGAGCAAGCTGAAGAAAAAATTATCGGGCAGGTACCTGAAAAGTATGATGAGTTTATACATAACCTTCCACTTAAAGCTGAAAATATAAGTGAAAACATTAACAAAATCCGAAACGAAGAAAATCTTCCGTTCCTGGCAACCGACCGTAACGTACTGAACCTTCCCGGAGTTGGCAAAAGCATGACATTCAGAACTATAGGCATCACACGTTATGGTAGGAGAATTTTAGAATTTGACCATGATAAAACACGCACACACAGCCCAATCATCAATAAAATGGGAAAAGTAATTATTATTGAATCAAAATCAATTAGTGAATACCTCGAACAAATGGAAAATATGGGTGAAGACATTTCAGAATACGAAGGTTTATATGGTTACTCTATTGGCGAAACCGAACACCGCCAACCCATATACGAATATCCTCAATACAGTTACTCTTGTACCGATGAAATGACAAATTTAGAAATTTGACCACCTTATTTGATTATTAATTGCATTTCTGAATACTGCAATACTTTTTTTTGATTATAGAATAGTTCTATATTTGTTAATTGTAATTTATTTACATTTCTTATTTCTACTTTACGAAAATAAAAAAGTTCTTT
>JAGYOI010000360.1 GCA_018399395.1 Prolixibacteraceae bacterium | reverse complement strand
TTACCTTTTTCGGCTAATTCATATAGTTCAGGCTTATTTTGCTTGCAAAATTCAAGCGAAGCATCCATGTGGATCATATGGAAACGGTCCTTACCGATAATTTCACCAACTTGTTCGCGTATATCTTCATTAGGTGATATGAACGAACATATAGTGATTATTCCCTGATCGTTCAGCATTCGTGCAATATGTGCTACCCGGCGCATGTGTTCGGCCCGGTCGGTAGGAGAGAAGTCAAGCTCACGCGATAAGCCAGATCGAACAGTACTACCATCGAGTAAAACAACGGTTGCACCCATATCGAACAACTGTCTTTCAAGGTGATAGGCAAGTTCGTTTTTGCCTGAGCCATGGAGGCCTGTAAGCCACAATGTTGCACCTTTTTGCCCGTAACGTTTTTGTCTCTCTTCAGTTGAAATCAGGCATTGGCCTTTTTCAATTTTCTCACGGTGATCCCCCAACGAAATATTGGATGAAAGGTCGTCGGCATCGAGCTTGTCAATAATCATCCCAACGGCACAGGTGTTATGGGTTACCGGGTCGATCAGCACGAATGAACCTGTTGTGCTGTTCCTTTCATACGGGTCGAAAAATATAGGTTTTACGGTTGTAAGTACAGCGCGTCCAATCTCGTTCAATTCAAAAAAGTCAATATCCTTTTTCTGGAGGTTGTTAATATCGACACGGTATTTAATATTATCGATGCGGGCTTTTGTGGTATTGGTATTGTGCTTGATATAAAACTGTGTTGAAGAATTCATAGGTGTTTCGTCCATCCAAACCACCATTGCCTCAAAATGCCGTTCAGCGTGTGGCAGGTTATCGGGGTGTACAATCATTTCGCCACGCGAAATGTCAATTTCATCTTCAAGTGTGAGGGTGACCGACTGAGGTGGAAAAGCTTCTTCCAATTCACCATCATAGGTCACAATTGATTTCACCGTTGAGCGTTTTTTTGATGGCAGCACCATTATCTCGTCGCCCTTGTGTACAATACCCGAAGCCACTTTAGCTGCAAACCCCCTGAAATCACGGTCGGGGCGGTTTACATACTGTACTGGGAAACGGAAATCTTCAAAGTTACGGTCGCTGGCAACATGCACCGATTCAAGGAATTCAAGTACAGATTTACCATGGTACCAGCTTAATTTTTCAGATGGTTCTATAATGTTTTCACCCTTCAGGGCCGAAAGCGGGATAAATTCAACATCGGGTATGTTTAATTGTGAAACAAAAGCTTTATAGTCATTACAAATATCATCGAATACTTTCTGATTGTAATCTACAAGATCCATTTTATTTACAGCCAGAACAACGTGCTTTATGCCTAAAAGAGATACGATGTACGTATGCCGGCGGGTTTGTGTAATAACACCTTTTGTGGCATCGATAAGGATAACGGCCAAATTAGCTGTTGAAGCGCCTGTAACCATGTTCCGGGTGTATTGTTCGTGCCCCGGGCAATCGGCAATAATAAACTTACGTTTGTTGGTACTGAAGTAACGGTATGCCACATCAATGGTGATACCCTGTTCGCGTTCGGCCTTCAGGCCGTCAAGCAATAAGGCATAATCAATATCTTCACCAGCGTGGCCAACACGTTTGCTGTCTCGCTCGAGCGATGCCAGTTGATCTTCGTATAGCATTTTACTGTCGAACATCAACCGTCCGATCAGCGTTGACTTACCATCATCGACCGAACCTGCAGTGAGAATACGGAGTTGGTCTTTTTGCTCGTCTTGGTTAAGGAAAGACTCAATATCGAGGGTGCCACGATGACCACCAATTGGGGTGGAATTGTTATTTTTACCCCTCTCATTCTCCCCTGAAGGGGAGAGGTTCGCTTCGTTGTTGCTTTGTGGTTTATTTGAATTATCTTTTTTCATAACATAAATAGATTAAGGTTGAGATTAAGGTTAAGAGAGAAAGTAAGTTAAGGGCGTTCTTAACCTCAACCTCAATCTTAACCTTTTTAAATTGCTGTGGCATTTTAAAAGTATCCTTCCCGTTTCTTTTGTTCCATACTAGCTTCCTGGTCGAAGTCGATAACACGGGTAGTGCGTTCCGAAACAGTAACGGTCATCATTTCTTCTACGATTTTTTCGATGGTATCAGCTTCAGATTCAACAGCACCGGTAAGCGGATAACATCCCAAAGTACGGAAGCGTACCATTTTCATCTCGGCTTTATCGCGTAACTCTTTAGGCATGCGTTCATCGTCAACCATGATAAGTGCGCCGTCGATATTAACCATAGGACGTTTTTTGGCAAAGTAAAGTGGAACAATTGGAATATTTTCCAATCTGATATATTGCCAGATATCGAGTTCAGTCCAGTTCGAGATTGGGAATACCCGTATTGATTCGCCTTTATGAATTTTGG
>JAGYOI010000036.1 GCA_018399395.1 Prolixibacteraceae bacterium | reverse complement strand
CTTTCAGTTGTAAATCTTCGAGCTTCCTCTCATTGTAATGCCCCCAAAGCACAACTGACAAACGACAAATAATAGATTCGAGCAACATAAAGAATGCCCGCATATCGGCATAGCGGTTTTCGTTGTCTGATTCAAGCAATATAACCGCTTTACGTTCAGCTTTAAGCTTGGCTACAATCTCAGGGTTAGATTTCCGAAATTCAACCAACTCTTTTCGGCTACAACGGATAAAACGATGCGTACTTTGGTAAATATCATTGTATAAATAATCCTCGAGGGTCAGGGTTGGGAACTTACGCCCTTTACGATTCAGTATTGACTTACCGTCAAAATAGTAATCAGGCTCTGTACGTCCGTTCAGGTTAGAAACTTCAACAATACTGCTATCCTGTAAGTGAGCAATCACAACAGGCAAACGCCGGTTCCCAATTTTACGTACCGGACGGCCATAACGGTGCTCATACTCAAAGGGGTTTGTTTGGGTAAAAACAGGAGCATCGATATGTTCGTGCCCTTTCCTTGCTTCAATAACTTTTATAAGCTTTTTAGCATACGGAATTTCATTCTCAGGTTTTTCAGTAAGCGATACCCTGATGGTATCTCCCAAACCATCGATTAGCAATGTACCAATTCCTATTGCAGAACGGATGCGCCCATCTTCGCCTTCACCTGCTTCTGTTACGCCAATATGAAGCGGATACTTCATTTTTTCAAGGCGCATTTTGTAGTTCATAAGTCGAACCGTGTAAACTAAAAACCGGGTATTCCACGATTTGATAGAAATAACAATTTTATGGAACTCATGTTTCTGGCAAATACGCAGAAACTCCATAACAGATTCAACAATACCAAGTGGTGTGTCACCATAACGGCTCATAATACGATCGGACAATGACCCCTGATTGGCACCAATACGTATGGCTACATCTTGCTTTTTACAGGTATTCAAAAAAGGCACAAGTTTATTTTCAATATTTGCCAGCTCCGTTCTGTATTCCTCGTCGGTATATACATGTTGCTGAAATTGTGCTCTTTTGTCGTAAAAGTTTCCGGGGTTAATTCTTACTTTAGAAACATATTTTGCCGCAGTTTCAGCAATTTTAGAATTAAAGTGCACATCGGCTATCAGTGGTGTTTTATACCCCATCGAGCGGATTTTATCTTGTATATTCTTAATATTTTCAGCTTCTTTTGAAGATTTTACAGCTAAACGCACATAATCGGCACCTGCTTTTATTATACGAATAATCTGCTCAACCGTAGCATCGGTATCCATGGTGTCGGTATCAGTCATCGACTGCACCCTGATTGGGTTTTCTCCACCTATTGGAACACCGCCAATATCTACTTCAACCGTTTTTTCCCTGCGGTATTCAGTTAACGTTTTACAATAATTGAAGTTCTTATCCTTCATTCTTTACCCCCGATTTTAATGACTTGCAAATTTAAGATTTTACTAACAAATAGAAAACATTGGCTTCACAAATAATTTGACATATATCAACACCAAACACAATAAAATTGTCAGGGAATGAACAACACCAAACATCTTTTATTTTGATTTTTAAAATTTTAACCAATTATCCGGCAGCATTATTTTTTACAGAAAAGAAAAAAACAGATCCACCTTCTTTACGGTTTTCATGCCAAATTTCTCCCTCTAATAGTTTTACCAGGCCGTTGCACAATGTCAAATCAAGCCCTGTACCGCTTACTTTGCGGGATTTTGACACTTCAAGTTCTATAAAACGATTAAATAAATTGGAGCGTGTAGGTTCCTGAATGCCTATTCCCGTGTCTTCTACTTCAAAGATAATATACTCGTCAGCCTTTTTATAACTCAATTTTATCCATCCGCTTTTTGTATATTTAATAGCATTATCCAAAAGTTTAGAAATTATGCGCAAAATGGTTTCAGGTGAAGAATGTACAACAAATTCTTCACTTATCATATTTTCAACAAATAACTGTAATCCTTTTTGCTCAGCTTGCGGGCGATACTTCATCAAAAGGTCGAAAATCATATCATTAAGGTCAAATGCTTCTGGGTATACTTTGTATTGTCCTGCCTTAATTTTTGATAAATCGAACACATCATGAATAATATTCATCAGTGCTACACCGCTTTCTTCAATTACACTGGTATAGACCTTCCCTTCTTCACATGAAATTTCGTCGGAACGCAGTAGCTCGGCAAACCCCAATATGCCATTGAGCGGACTTCGTATTTCATGGCTCAAATTGGCGAAAAGAATTGTATATTGTTTATCAGCAAGTTTTTTTTGCTCGGCAAGCTGTTTCAACTCCTGCTTAAGGTATTTATTCTCTTCTTTTAATTTTTCTTGCCATTCATTTTTTTCACCATGCATATAATCAGCTTTTTTTATCGCATGTTAATTTAAAATAATCGGGCACGTTATCAAAGAAAATAAACAAATAAAAAAGGGACAATCTACAATAAGATGTCCCTAATAAAATAATTACAATAATAACGTATTAAAACCCAAGACGTTTAACATGTCGTTCGTATATGTTTTCAAAAACTTGTTTTTCGATATTTGCCTCAAATTTTTCGAGTGCCAAATAGTACGACTCTCCTTTTTGAGCGGCAACTTTATACCCAACATGAATTAACTGACGAAAATCGGCATTAAAATCGTCACAACTTTGGTCATGAATTAAAGCATTGCCAAATTGCTTACCACTCCATTTTTGAACTTCATCAGGCTTAGGAAGATTCTCCATTTTTACATCAATGACTGACGCATAAGGTGCAGTAAGTTCTTCCATTTTGTTGTATGCTGTAGTATATACTTCTTTGGCAAGTGATAATCCATCACCATCAGAAAGAGCAAGACCTGCAATTTCTTCGAGCCATGTTGTTCCGGCTGTTTTAATATGAATGCCGGTATCGTGTTTACGGATTAGTTTACCAATAACCGGATAAATGGCAAATTTATCACTTCCCGAATGTACACTGAGTTTAAGGTTATCAGGCAATCCAAATTCTTTTACGGCATATTTTATAACCAGCAGGTCTTGCTCAAATTCTTTTTCAAATTGTGCAACATCACCCACGTAATCAACTCCTTTGTTAAACCTTCCGGAGAAACGTGGTGCAATGGTCTGAGCCGGCACATCGTGATCAGCCAACAGCTTGAAGATAAAAAATAAATCGAGCGGTGACTGGGGAGTATCTGTTTCGTCGCAGGAAACTTCGGGCACAAAATTACCTTTTCCTTTTTTCTTAACCAGGTACTCATAAACATTTGAAGCTTCTTCCATGGCTTTCAAATAATTACATGCAAACGATTCAAGCCACTTTTCTGTAATGGTAAAAGACTCATTGATACCGGGAATATTTAATTCTCCAAGATAACTTTTATGCTTTGAAATAAAAGCTGCAATCTTTTCAGCCGGAGCAGCCTCACCAATAAAATCAGCCACATCAATGGTGAAAAAATCACTTGGCCCAATAAATGAGTCAACATTTTTAAGGTTGATATGATCGGCATCAACAAAATAATCGCCCTGCCAGTTTAACGCTTTAACGGCGGCATCAGCTTCTTTTCGCACTTCGTCTGGTTGAGTACCAATGGTTGTATGTTCACGGTACGATTTGTTCCACACTGGTGTTATATCAATATTCAATTCTTCTTTAGCTGCAATAAAAGCTTTTAGTTGTGCTTTTCCCTGATGACCAAAACGGTCGCCTACACCAAAAGAATATTGTCCTATTTTTTTCGTCATCTTTTAAAGTTTAAAAGTTATACTCCAAATAAACTTGGGAACCACATACTGATTTCAGGTATATAGGTTACCAATAATAATGAAACAACCATTACAATAAACATAGGAATAAGCGGTTTTATAACCTTTTCTATTCGAACATTGGCAACACTACAACCGATAAATAAAACAGAACCTACAGGAGGTGTGCATAAACCAACACTAAGGTTAAGCACCATAATGATACCAAAATGAACAGGGTCTAATCCCAGTTCGGTTACAATAGGTAAGAATATTGGTGTAAAAATAAGTACGGCAGGAGTCATGTCCATAAAGACACCAACAACAAGCAATATTAAGTTGATAACAAGAAGGATAACAAACTTACTATCACTCAACCCCAACAATACTTCACTTACGTTTTGAGGAATATTTTCGTATGCCATAATCCACGACAAACCAATACTGGCAGCAACCAGAAGCAATACAATAGATGTTGTACGTATTGAATTTAAAATTATACGCGGCATATCTTTAATTGTAACCTCTTTATAAGCAAGAGCCAGCAAAAAGGCATACAAAACAGCAATGGCAGAAGCCTCGGTTGCAGTAAAATATCCGGCAACAATACCTCCAATAACAATTATCAGTAACAACAAACTGGGAATAGCATCCCACAATATTTTAAAAGCACGCCTGGCACCTTTCGGGCTTCTTTTAACTTTTCGTCCAAACAAAAACAATATTACGCCAATTATTGCCGCCACAACCAACTGAAATGAAATGGTTGATACGCCATTTAGCTTTTTAAGCCCAATACCTGCAAATATTATTATCGCTGTAATGACAAATATTTTGAGTAGTGTTTTTGCAACTACCCTTGCCCCCTTTTGCTTATAAATCATCATACTCATTGCCATAAGCATTATCGAAACCCCCGTAAGGATGCCCGGCAAATAACCTGCAAGGAACAATGCTGTAATAGAAGCACCTCCACTGGCCAGCGAGTACACAATAAGTATATTACTGGGCGGAATAGATAAACCAGTAGTAGCCGATGTAATGTTAACGGCCGCGCTATAATTTTCGTCATATCCCTCGCGTTTCATCTCGCCTTTCATAATAGCTCCAATAGCTGAAGCCGAAGCTGCAGCAGAACCGGAAATCGCCCCAAACAACATGTTGGCAAATACATTCACAAATGCCAGGCCGGCTGGCCATTTACCTACCACTACACGTGCTAAATTAATAAGCCGCATAGCAATTCCCCCACTGTTCATGATATTACCGGCCAATATAAAAAACGGGATTGCCAATAAAGTGAAACTATCGAGGCCGGTAGCCATCCGGTGCGCAAATGTTGTAATAGCTGGAAGAGTATCGATGCTTACCAACATTGTTAATATGCCCGATATACCAATACTAAAAGCAATGGGAACACCCAATACAAGCAAAACAACAAAGCTTACGATTAATATTATAATTCCAAGAAATTCCATATTTTTTTGGTTAAATCTGCAGTGCAGATATTATAAATCGATTATTTTTTAATGTTTTTTCTAATAATCTCTAATGAATAATAAGACATTAACAATCCACTTATTGGCAGTACAATATACACGTAACCCAATGGTAAGTGCAAGGCAGAAGAAATTACTTCAAACTGGAAACGTGTAGTAACAAGCCATGCCCCGCCAATTACCATTACTATAATGGCAAATAAAAAGATTAGTGCATTTATAAGAATTATCAACACTCTTTGTCGTTCAGGATCTGAGCGTTGCAACAATAAATCGATAGCCAGGTGTTCCTGTTTACCATGTACATAAGCAGCTCCAAGTACACCAACCCATATCAACAAAAAACCGGCTAGTTCATCGGTAAATGAGCTGGGAGATGAAAATAAATATCGGCTTATTACCTGCCAAAGTACATCAATTACCAATACACTTAAAAGTAGTACAAGTGTAATCTCCAATACTTTATCAATTCGTTCTCTTATTGTCATGAGTTAGTCCTCCACAGCTTTTATACGTTGTATCAAATCATATAATTCAGGTTCCGTACGGTACGATTCAATCATAGGTTCAACTTTTTTGGCAAAAGGCTCTTTGTCGGGATAATTAATTTTAACACCAGCCTCCTTTACTTTCTTCAAAGACTCTTCTTCGGATTGCGCCCAAACCTCACGCTGACGCGGAACCGATTCGTTAGCAGCTTGCTGCAACCACTCCTTTTCCTGGTCGGTTAACCTGTTCCACACAATTGTACTAACAATAAGCACGTCAGGAACCATGGTATGTTCATTAAGCGAATAGTAATTACAAACTTCGTAATGGTGTGATGTATAAAAGCTCGGTGGGTTATTTTCGGCTCCGTCTACAACTCCACTTTGCAGGGCAGTATACAACTCCCCCCACGAAATTGGGGTAGGCGAACCTCCCATAGCCTTTACAAGCTGCATGGCTGTTTGGCTTTTCATTACCCTTAGCTTAAGCCCATCCAAATCGTCAGGTGTTTCAATGGGTTGGTCAATAGTGTAAAAGCTTCGTGAGCCGGCATCGTAAAAACATAATCCACGAACATTATAAGGCTCAACACTTAATAGAAGTTCCTTACCGATATCTCCGTCCAACACATTAAAAGAATGTTGTTTTGATCGAAATATATACGGGAGCCCCAAAACCTGAAAGTTTTTAGTAAAACTCTCAAGCACAGCTGCCGAAACTTTAGTTATTGCCAAACTGCCTATCTGTAGAAGCTCAACACATTGTTGCTCAGAACCTAACTGACCACTCGGATATATTTCCAGTTCCATTTCCCCTTCAGATATAATATCAAGCTGCTTCGACATTTCAACCATACCTTTATGTACGGGGTGACTGGTCTCAAGTCCATGTCCTAATTTCAAAACGGTAGGTTCATCTTTTATGCCACATGCCGAAATAAGGAATACCAGCACAGAGATAAAGATCAGATTAAAAAAATATTTATTTTTTGCAGTCATTAAAATAAGTTTTTAGGTACAACATCCAGGGAGCAAATTAATAAAGCTCCCCGGATTATAAAACCAATAATGGACAATTTTTTGATTATGCATTATAAGTTGATGAAGCAGTATCGCCACCACGACCGGTCCAATTGGTGTGGAAAAATTCGCCACGTGGCTTATCAACCCTTTCGTATGTGTGCGCTCCGAAATAGTCACGCTGTGCCTGTAACAAGTTTGCAGGCAGTCGTTCACTTCTAAAACCATCGTAATATGACAACGCCGAAGAAAGTGCCGGAACAGGAATACCATTTGCCACAGCAGCCTGTACTACCCTTCTCCAACCTTCTTGCGCGGCTTCAATTTTTTCTTTGAAATAACTATCCAACAACAGATTCTCCAATTGCTGATTATTATCAAATGCTTTCTTGATATCGCCAAGGAATACCGAACGAATAATACAACCACCTCGCCACATCAATGCAATGCCACCATAATTAAGATCCCATTTATATTCTTTTGCAGCTTCACTCATTAAATTATAACCTTGTGCATACGACACAATTTTTGCGCCCAACAGTGCATTTTCAAGGTCATTGATAAATTGTTCTTTATCTCCTTTAAATTCTTTTGCAGGTCCATTTAATACCTTTGAAGCTTTTACACGTAAATCTTTTTGTGAAGATAATACGCGTGAGAACACTGCCTCTCCAATCAGGGTAAGTGGTGCACCTACATCAAGTGCTGCAATTCCGGTCCATTTACCGGTACCTTTTTGGCCGGCAGTATCCAGTATCTTTTCAACCAGTGGCCCACCATCTTCATCTTTGAACCCTAAAATATCACGGGTAATTTCAACAAGGTATGAATCGAGAATTCCTTCGTTCCATTTTGTAAAAACATCATGCATTTCATCATAAGTCAATCCCATTAACTCATGCATAAACTGATAGGCTTCAGTAATTATTTGCATATCGCCATACTCAATACCATTGTGCACCATTTTCACAAAGTGGCCGGCACCGTCTTCGCCTACCCAGTCACAACAAGGGCTTCCATCCTCTACCTTGGCTGCAACAGCCTGAAAAATATCTTTTACATGCGGCCATGCTTCGTTCGATCCACCCGGCATCATCGACGGGCCTTTCAGTGCACCTTCTTCGCCACCTGACACGCCGGTACCGATGTACAATAGTCCTTTACTTTCAACATATTTTGTACGACGAATGGTATCGGGGAAGTGAGAATTACCTCCATCGATAATGATATCGCCTTCTTCGAGGTGAGGTATAATTTTTTCGATAAAGTCATCAACCGGTTTTCCGGCCTTAACCAACATCATTACTTTACGCGGACGTTCAAGATTTGCACACAACTCTTCAATTGAATGTGCCCCGATGAAATTCTTACCGGCTCCACGTCCGTTAATAAACTTATCAACTTTTTCAACAGTACGGTTATATACCGCTACGGTAAAACCTTTACTTTCCATGTTTAGCACAAGGTTTTCACCCATAACAGCTAAACCAATCAGACCAATATCTGCTTTTTTTGCCATAATATATCTCCTTTTATTTTTTTGTTTTATAATATCGATTCACAATTTCTTCCATTACCTTGTTGGTCCGTACTGCTGTTTCGCCAGTACTTACAGCCTTTTCTTCATTACGCAATACTTTTACTACGTGCTCAATCATATACTGCTGAACATGTTTCGGTTTTTGATATTCAAAACTTTGAATACCATTCTCAGTAATCAGTTTAACAGGGACAAAATCGAAGCATGAAAATTCAATCCTGCCCCGGGTACCAATTATTTCCATAACATCCCTGTCGTTAACTGCAGAAGAATTGAAACACCAATTACCATTACCTACTACCCCACTTTTAAACGAAAAAGAGGCCGAAATAATATCTTCAGCCGGATATAATCCGCCTTGATTATCGACAATTGAATAAATTTCATTGACCGGACCCAATACATAATCTAAATAATCCAATTGATGCGATGCCAAATCATAGAAATGCCCGCCACCCGCGATTGAGGGGTCAACGCGCCATGGCAATAAAGACAAATCATCTTCCTTGGCATGTTTAAAAAGCTGTATTGATACACTGCGGACCTCACCAATGGCACCTTGTTCAATTAATGATTTCACTTTCTGAAAGCCTGGAAGTTTTCTACGGTAATAAGCTACAAAAACCGGGACATTATGCTTTTTTGCCAGCTCATTCACCTCAACACATTCAACATAGGTACGACACATGGGTTTCTCGATATAAACCGGCTTACCTGCCTGAATAGCCATTTTAGCATAAAAAGCATGCGACGATGGTGGCGTTGCCACGTAAATTGCATTTACTTCAGGATCATCGATAAGTTTTTGTGCTTCGGAAAACCATTTTTTAACAGAGTGGCGTTCAGCATAATCGGCAGCTTTTTCAGCATCGCGGCGCATAACGGCTATCAGTTCAGAATGAGCGACCTTACTAAAAGCAGGACCGCTTTTTACTTCAGTAACATCACCACAACCGATAATACCCCATTTGATTTCTCT
>JAGYOI010000359.1 GCA_018399395.1 Prolixibacteraceae bacterium | reverse complement strand
GCAACTAAAAAACCTGATCATGTCAGAGAAAACAGAATCTGACTGGGTAAATCTGGATGTGGCCCAAATGCTGCTCGGTAAAAAGGACAAGGACAAAAAATACGTGCGCAACCTCATCAAATCAAAGCGCATTGAAGCCCGTGATACTGGTCATGGCTTCCTCGTCAGGAAAACATCCATTTTCAGATTTATCGAATCTCTGCCCATTCCGGGCGAAGAAAAACCTTTGCCCATTCCGCCAGGAAACAACCAGAAATACCGCACTTTTATTAAGCCAAGTAAATTTAATAACACTTTAAAAAAATGAATCAAAAACAAACAAAAGTCCGTGTGTCGCAAAATGAGCTGTATGCGTTCCGGCTGGCCGCAATGGCGATGTCAAACACAATCGATCCTGAGCAAAGGATTGAACTTCAGGGAATCGAAAAGAACGCAATGGCCACCGGAAGCCTTACAAGGCCGGAGGCTAAAGTGGTGGTTAATTTGATCAGGCAACACATCAAAGCTGCCGAAGATCAGTATGCCGAGATTGAAGCCGCCCTGAAAAACGAACCCCAAATCTCGATGAAGCACTACCTGATGGGGATCGAGGCCGCAAAAAAGGCCGCCGAATCGCTGACCTCTAAAGTTGATAACAACGATTACAAAATTAAGTATTCGTTGATGGTCAACGGCAACGAACACCCGAAAGAATGGGTGTCAAGAAACAAGAAAAACAGCGAAGATGCTGTTAACGAATTGAAAGAAAAAATCGCCCAATCGGGCGACGAATGTCAACTGGTGGTAAACACCATTGACGTGCTATAACAGGGGGCAACAACAACAACAAACAACAACAACAACATGAAAGCGGGGCCGGTTTATGCCACAAAGCCTGCCCGGTTCCCGTTTTTATTTTAGCAAATGGCAAAAAGAAAAAACAACAAGCCGCAACCCAAGCGGCGATACGTTAAAGTGCAGGACTTTCCTGCCACCTGGGTACACGCCTGTGTATCTCACGACGAAGCAACCGTCATAAAGCGATTCCGGGAAGTTTCCGAAACCGTTGTCCGAAACGGGCAGGTAATCCCGAAATCGAAACTGCATTCCGACAATTTAACGCTTAACGAAGATGTCTAAAGAAAGTTTCAGGGTTTACAATGCCGTAAAAGATGCGGATTATTTCATCATCGATAGCATCGATGATCATCCACAAAAAAAATATATAACGTATGAAGCCGCCGAAAAGGCGGCAGCACTTTTGGCCGCCGAAAGCGGCTGCAAAACATGGGTGCTGGCACCGGTTACAGAGATAGAGCCGCAAACCGTGCTGCACATTACCCCGGTCAGCGTTCAGGAAACGAATGATTTTATTCCTGCCGAATCGCCGGAAAAAATTGATTTATCAGAAGAAAAATATCAACCGCTTGACGAAAAAGCAAAATTATAGTTCTTTTTTTATCATTTGACAAAAATACCGGTGCGTTGACGCGCATAGTAAAATACGCCGGACGGGGGTTCGATACCCCCCATCTCCACTTGTTTAGGCTGCTGCCTGAGCATAATTTGTGTAACAGTGTGCGGTGGTTGCAATGGTAACACCTTTCGGAGTAGCTTGCCGATTGAAAAGCAGCACAGGTCGTGATAACGTAAAGCGAAACCCGGCTGTAGCAGGTTCGATTCCTGCCCGCACACCAAAGGGGATGACTGGTTTTGACGGCGTACAAGTAGGATGCACCGAGCACCGGAACAGCCATAACAGGCAATTCATTTCAAACTGTAAGGGCGGCTGCATAGTGTAGCCCCCAAACACGCCCCGGCAGGGTGCGAAATCCCGGCCAACACCTCCAAAACCTCCCGGCAATATTTTGCCGGGGGACACGGGGGAAACAACAACAACAACACAACAATGGACATAAATTTAAACACCGTTTACGAAGGCGATGCAAGGCGTGTACTTCAAACACTCCCCGAAAAAATTTGCCACACATGCATCACATCCCCACCCTATTACGGGTTGCGCGATTATGGGCATGATAGCCAAATAGGATTGGAGCAAACCCCCGAAGCATACGTGCAAAATTTGGTGGATGTTTTCAGAGAAGTGCGCCGGGTGCTGCGCGATGATGGTACGCTGTGGCTGAATTTAGGGGATAGTTATTCCGGCTCAGGCGTAAACGATGGCAAAACAAATCCCGGATTATCGAAAGCGGCATCCCGAAACGATGTAAGCACAATATCACGGCCAAACACCAGAATAAAAAACCTAAAACCCAAAGACCTGATCGGCATCCCCTGGATGGTAGCATTTGCCCTTCGTGCCGATGGCTGGTATTTAAGGCAGGACATCATCTGGCACAAACCCAACCCCATGCCCGAAAGCGTTACCGACCGATGCACCAAAAGCC
>JAGYOI010000358.1 GCA_018399395.1 Prolixibacteraceae bacterium | reverse complement strand
AAACTGAATGGGACGATATTTTTCTTAAGCATCACATGTTTCTGGCCATTGCACATTTTATACCGGCATCAATTATTTATTTTAGCGCTAATTATGCCGACACCTTTTATCCTGAACTCAATAAATTCATCACTGGTTTATCCAATTTATACTTTCTTTTTGCAGCCATATACACGTTTAACGCTTTTCTCTCGTCGTTAAATGAAATTTACAATAAAAGCGTTTCGTTTGCCAGGGAGAAACCTATTACCGGCTTCATACAAATGATGAAGATATTTGCCTTTTTTGTTGCTATACTCATTGTTATTTCCATTCTTTTCGATAAAGAACTCGGAAATTTACTAACCGGATTGGGAGCCATGGCTGCCGTTCTTATGTTGATTTTCAGGGATTCCATCCTTGGTTTTGTTGCCGGATTTCAAATCAGCATGAACAACATGGTAAAAATTGGCGACTGGATTTCGATGCCACAACGCGGTGCCGATGGACCGGTTACCGAAATTAACCTCACAACAGTAAAGGTTGAGAACTGGGACAAAACCATTTCGAATATTCCAACCTATTCATTGGTTTCTGAATCGTTTGTGAACTGGAAAGGTATGGAAGAATCGGGCGGAAGGCGTATTATGCGCTCGATAAACATTGACATGGAAAGCGTGAAATTTTGTGATGCACCAATGCTTGAAAAGTTTGAAAAATTCCGCTTAATCAAAGATTATATAATTACCAAACAAAAAGAAATTGAAGAATTTAATGCTAAAATGAACCTTTCGCCCGATGATTACTTCAATGGCCGGCGTCAAACCAATCTGGGAATTTTCCGGAAATACCTTGACGCTTACCTTAAAAATCATCCTAAAGTTCATAATGAAATGACATTCTTAATACGTCACCTTGAACCTACCGAAAAAGGCATTCCTATTCAGGTTTATGTTTTTAGTAAAGAAAACGAATGGGCCAAGTATGAAGCCGTACAGGCCGATATTTTTGACCATATTATTGCTGTATTGCCTGAATTTGGTTTACGTATATTCCAAATCCCTTCGGGCC
Organism: Prolixibacteraceae bacterium; assembly: GCA_018399395.1. Taxonomy (GTDB): domain Bacteria; phylum Bacteroidota; class Bacteroidia; order Bacteroidales; family Prolixibacteraceae; genus Roseimarinus. The sequence continues at coordinate 1,338 of JAGYOI010000358.1, read as the reverse complement.
ATGATTTAAGAACATTGAAAACCACACCAAATGCAAACTGATATTTGGCATCATTCATATTTTTTTTAGTTTTACAAAGCTCAACAAAACCATATCAAGGTGAAACAAATATTATTATACACTTTTATTTCTTTTATAGCTGTCCATTTTTCTGCTTCAGCTCAAAAAACGGTAATAAATAAGATCACCGACGATGTAATTTCAGTATCACCCGGTAAAAGACAACTACACTCTTTAGGCTGGCCAAATGGCATTATTAATTCGGTTGCCGTGAAAACAAACGATGGTATCGTGCTTATCGACACACAAAATTCACCGGCCAATGCGAAACTAATTAAAAATACTGTTATCGATTATTTCAGCGATTCTACATTTACATATATCATCAATACGCATGGTCACTCGGCACATTCGGGCGGCAACTGCATTTTCGACCAAAACAGAATTGTAGCCCATACGAACAGTGCCGATGAAATTAAAAACTACGATGATTTGTTTTTGGGACAGACTGTTGAATATCTCCGTAAAAAAATCTATTACAATAGCAATGTGCTTGACACCATAACAAACGAAGGCAGCGTTTCTGATTCCATAAACGATGCCATTGATATGTATAAATTTTACGAAGCCGATTTAATTAACAATTATCGTGTTCGTTACCCCGATTTAACGTTTGATGAGGAAATGACGCTAACACCCGGGAATAAAACCATTGAACTAAGCTACATGGGCAAAGGCCATGGAAACGCTGATATTTTGGTATACATTAAAGAGGACAAAACCCTTTGCACCGGCAATTTGTTTCATCTGGGGTCATATCAGGCTGAAGAAATGCCCAGCTTCTATTTTCACCGTACCAACGACATTGATCACTGGATAGAAACGTTAAGCCGTTTTCTTGAAAACCACGACAACGTAGATTATGTGATTTCCACCCATGGCAAAAAGCCATTCAAACGCGAAAACATTGTTTTTATTAATGAATATTGCAAAGCTGTGCGCAATGCCGTTCAACAAGCAAAAAGTGAAGGCACATCAATAGAAACGATTCAGGATACTGAATATTTCGATGAGCTTTTCAATAAGTATTCAAATGTTGTAAGAACAAATAGTACTGTAAAAGAAATGCATGCCCGAAACATCAGTATAATTTGGCGAAACATAGAGTAAAGGCTACTTTTGTACTTTATTAGGTTTCCGGATATTTCCGGGTTATTTTCAATATGTACTGATATGCACAAAACGAGAACTGCACTTATCTCCCTGATTATTTTGATGCTTATAGCTCCGGTATGGGGAAATGCACAACAAAAACGCATTATTTCGCTTGCACCATCG
>JAGYOI010000357.1 GCA_018399395.1 Prolixibacteraceae bacterium | reverse complement strand
AAGAGCACACTTCGGAATATTCGGCGACGGTAAAGAGATTGTTCAGCTTGCTTATGCCAAAGCATTTAAAAAAGGCGACTGGCGTTCAGGTTATTATCGCGACCAGACTTTTATGCTGGCACTTGGTTTGCTGAAACCCGAAGAGTTTTTCGCCATGATTTACGGCGATACCGATGTGGAATTTAACCCATCGACCGGCGGGCGTAATTTCAATAATCATTTTACAACATCGAACATAAGCGTCGACGGAAAAATTGAAAATCTTGCGAAACAATACAATTCAGCTTCCGATATTTCATCAACAGGCGGGCAAATGCCACGTTTGCTCGGATTGGCGCAAGCTTCGAAAATGGCACGCCTCGATTCGAAATTGAAAAAAGCCAACGCCTCGAATGTAACCGGTAACGAGGTTGCATTTGGTACCATTGGCGATGCCAGCACATCCGAAGGCTTGTTTTTTGAAACGATAAATGCAGCGGCTGTTATGCAGGTGCCGCTTGCGGTTACGGTTTACGACGATGGCTATGGAATTAGTGTCCCCATTGAACTTCAAACAGCAAAATCGAGTATTTCAAAAGCACTGAAAGGCTTTGAGCAGGATGATGATGATAAAGGCATCCGTATTTATAAAAGCCGGGGCTGGGATTATCCTGCTCTTGTGGAAATGTTTGAAAAAGGCATTTCAGAATGCCGTGAAAAGCATGTACCGGTGGTATTTCATGTAAACGAACTGAACCAGCCAACCGGCCACTCAACTTCGGGTTCGCACGAGCGGTATAAAAGCGCTGAACGGCTTGAGTGGGAAAAAGATTACGATGGAATAGCAAGGTTCAGGCAGTGGCTTGTTGGATCGGAAATTGCCACCGAAAACGAAGTGGCTGAAATTGAAATTGAAGCTGAAAAGCGTGCCAAAAAAGCCCGCGATAATGCATGGGGAAATTACACTTCAGCTTTTGAACATGAAGCAAAAGAATTAAGGCATATTATTCAGCATATCGACCGTGAATTAAAACCCGGACAACCATTTGTTGCTGAACTTGATGAGGTGGAACAGAAAGTATTTCCAACCCGAAGGGCATTTTTGAGTTTTGCCAAACGTACGTGGTATTCGGTGCGCGACCAAAAAACGTTGGATGAAATTACCGTTCAACTTAAAGAATGGATTGATTTGTTTGAATCTAGAAGCTCAGATTTTTATAACAAACAACTATATCGTGAAGGTTCTGATTCAGCATTAATGGTGCAAGCGGTAGCACCGGTTTATGATGATAAGCCCGATGTGTTAAATGGTGCGGAAATTCTGAATGCCAATTTTGACAAGCTTTTTGAGCAAAACCCGTTGTTGGTTACTTTTGGTGAAGATACTGGCAAATTGGGCGGTGTTAATCAGGCAATGAAAGGCATGCAGTCGCGTTATGGCGAGCAGCGGGTTTTTGACACCGGCATACGCGAAGCAACGATCATAGGGCAGGGGGTTGGACTTGCCATGCGGGGTTTGCGTCCCATTGCTGAAATTCAGTACCTAGATTACCTGATTTATGCTTTGTCAACCCTTAGCGACGACCTTGCGAGCCTGCAATACCGAACGATGGGCAAGCAGGCAGCCCCTTTAATTGTACGTACACGCGGCCATCAGTTGCAGGGGATATGGCATGCCGGTTCGCCCATGCAAATGTTGCTGGGCTCGTTACGGGGCATGTATTTGTGTGTTCCCCGAAATATGACGAAAGCCGCCGGCTTTTATAATACACTGTTGCAAGCCAACGACCCGGCATTGGTAATTGAGCCCTTAAAAGCTTACAACGTAAAAGAGAGAATGCCGTCAAACCCCGGTGAATACCAAATTCCGCTTGGCATACCTGAAATATTGGAAGAGGGCAGCGACATAACCATTGTGAGCTATGGCTGGAATGTGCATCATGCACAAAAAGCAGCATGGTTGCTGGCCGAACATGGTATTTCGGCCGAGGTAATTGACGTGCAAACGCTGATGCCCTTCGATGTGGGGCATGTTATTCTGCAATCGGTAAAGAAAACCAATAAAGTATTGTTTACCGACGAAGATGTGCCCGGCGGGGGAACGGCTTACATGTTGCAAAAAGCCATGGACGAGCAAAAAATATTCAATTATTTAGATACCGCACCACGCACTTTGCCTGCCATGGAACATCGTCCGGCATACGGGATTGATGGAGAGTATTTCTCGAAACCCAATGTTGAGCGCATTTTTGAAAGTGTGTATGCGATGATGCACGAAACAGATACAAATAGGTTTCCGAAGTATTAAGGGTGTGTAATGAATTAAGTTATCTGATGAAAATTTCTAAGTATCCTACATTCTACAGTTTATAAAATTCTTTTGGCGGTTTTTTCTATTGCACACCCTAAA
>JAGYOI010000356.1 GCA_018399395.1 Prolixibacteraceae bacterium | reverse complement strand
TGCAAAAGCTTTGGCCGAATACATGTTCGACGATGAAAATATGATGACCCGCATCGACATGAGCGAGTATCAGGAAAAATTCTCGGTTACGCGCCTTATTGGTTCGCCCCCGGGATATGTGGGGTACGACGAAGGTGGCCAGTTAACCGAAGCTGTACGCCGTAAACCTTATTCAGTGGTGCTTTTCGACGAAATTGAAAAAGCACATCCCGATGTATTTAACATCTTGTTGCAGGTTCTCGATGACGGACGGTTGACCGATAACAAAGGCCGCCATGTAAATTTCACAAATACGGTTGTTATCATGACCTCAAACATAGGTTCGCAGTTGATACAACAAACCTTTGAAGGTATTAATGAAGATAACCGCTACGAAAAATACGAGCAAGCACGTAACCAGGTCTTTGAGTTGCTGAAGAAAACCATCAGGCCCGAGTTCCTGAACCGTATCGATGATACAATTATGTTTTTGCCACTTGGACGGAACGAAATAAACGATATCGTTCGTTTGCAATTCAACTTGATTGCCCGGCGGCTTGCAAAACAAAAAGTAAAAATGGAAATTACCGATCAGGCTGTTGATTGGATTGCTTCGGTTGGTTTTGACCCACAATATGGAGCAAGGCCGGTTAAACGGGTATTGCAGCAGTATGTGCTTAACGACTTGTCGAAGAAAATACTGGCCGGATCACTAGACAAAGAAAAACCGGTGATTGTTGATGTAGTTGATCAGAAATTGGTTTTCAGGAACTAGTACCTGAAAATTGAAAATAGTTTGAAAAAAAAAGCCCGAATCGTCTGATCCGGGCTTTTTGTATTTCGTCATTTTTTACATAGTCCCTAAAACCCGTTCAGATCCATGGTTACGGTAGGTATAAGCAATAAAGCCCCCAGCAGCATCAGAATAATTATTAGCGGGGTAGCCCATTTTACCCATTTGGTGTAAGGTATGCGTGCTATACCCAATACGCCAATAAGTATGGGCGATGTGGGCACTATCATGTTGGTAAAACCGTCGCCAAACTGAAAGGCCATAACTGTTGCCTGCCGCGAAAGCCCAATAAGGTCGGAAAACTCCGACATAATGGGGATGGTAAGTGCAGCCTTGGCCGACCCCGATGTGATAATTACATTAATGGCGGTTTGTATGCCGTACATGGACCATACGGTGCCCAGATTACCAAAATTATCCATGGCTTTGGCAGAATAAAACAGCAGGGTGTCTATTACTTCGCCGCGTTCGAGCACAATTACAATACCCGCAGCCAATCCCACTACCAATGCAGCAGTGAGAATATCTTTTACCCCATCGATAAACTGGTTGGTAATTTTATTGGCCGAAAACCCCATGGCTATTCCGGAAAATATGCCCAAGCCCATAAATAAAGTGGCTATCTCCATAATGTACCAGCTGTAACCCATAACGCCCACTATGAGCATGAGAATGGTAAAGCCCAGCAGGTTCAGTACAAAAAAGTGAACCGATTTGCGCAAGGCAAAAATATTGCTCACGATGAACAAAACTGCCAGTATGGGCATGGCCGGAATGGTAAACGTTGAAGCCCCGATGCTCATTTCGGTTAGCGGAAGACGGAAGGCATAAAAAGCAAACACGGCCGAAAGCATAATGTAGGTAACCCATCCGCTGCGAGGGGTGTGGTAATCAACATTTGTGTCGTTGAGGGCGTTTTTGTTGCGCCAGTATTTATCTTCTTCGTACACCAGCGAACGCTTGGGATTGCGTTTTATTCGCCTTACATACCAAAGAATATAGCCTATGCCCACCAGGTTAATCACGATCCAGCAAAAAATGCGGTATTCAAGGCCGGAGAAAAGCGGCAAGCCCGACAAACCTTGAGCAATTCCAATTGTGAACGGGTTCAGGATAGCACCGGCAAAACCCAGGCCGGCAGCCACAAAGCACATTGCCACACCTGTAAGTGAATCGTATCCCATGCTAATGGCCATGGGCACAAAAATAATGGTGAAAGCTATGGTTTCTTCGCTCATACCAAAAGTCGCCCCAAAAACACTGAACATGAGCATAATTAAGGCAACAATGATGTTGTCTACTCCAATCTTTCGGAGCAGCTTATTTTTTTCAAGTAAATGGGCTTTACGTAAAAATGCATAAATGCCCACGTCGATAGCACGCGAGCTGTTCAAAATCCAGAACGCCCCGCCTATTATCAGGATAAAGGCAATAATATCGGCCCTTTCCACAAAACCATCGAAAAGTGCAGAGAATACCTGCCAGGTTTGTGGTTGGCTTTGGGTGAATTCAAACGAATCGCCTTTAACCACCTCGCGCACGGTTTCGTTTATTACTACCTGTTTGCGTTCGAACTGCCCGCCGGGAACTACCCAGGTGAGTATGGCAGCCAAAAGTATAA
>JAGYOI010000355.1 GCA_018399395.1 Prolixibacteraceae bacterium | reverse complement strand
TCCTGCGGAAATATGTTGGCACAATATGGTCCAAAAAACGTTTGAGAAATTCTACACCGCTTATGGTTTCAGTTTTCTTTTGGTAGCCGTTTTCGCGGTCGCACCAGCTAAAAGTAACGTGGGTATCGGTTACCTTCAGAATCCGTGTATTGGAAATGGCTACCCGGTGGGTGTACCGGCCAAGGTATTCCACCACGCTTTCGGTCGAACCAAAGGCCTGTTTGGCATAAACCACCCAAGGTTTTTGAATCAAATTACGCGGCACAAACTTTTTGATTTTCCCCTGCCGTTTCAGCCTGCGCAGCTTTTTTGCAAAACGGGCACTGAATACCCCTGACATCTGTTTTACATCGAACAAGAAGTCACCGTTTTGTTTGCTGCTTTTCCACTTCCCGTTTATATCGATTCCGCCTGCAGGAACGATTAAGTGCACATGCGGGTGAAACCGGAGTTGCTGATCCCAGGTGTGAAGTATAGCAATTGCCCCGGGTTGTGCACCAAGCAGTTTAGGGTCTTTGGCAAAAAGGCAAAGGGTTTCCCACGATTTTTCGAACAGCAGGTTGTACATCACCTCGCGGTTGAACCGGAACAACTCCAGCAGGTTGTGCGGAACGGTAAATACTACATGAAAATATTTTACCGGCAAAAGTTCCTGTTTGCGTGCCTCCACCCACAACTCTTTGTCGATGCCCTGGCAACGCGGACAATGCCGATTCCGACAACTATGCAGTACGTAATGCACCGAACCACAATCGTGGCACACCATGGCCGAACCACCCAGTTCCGGGGTGCGACAGTTAGCCAGTGCCCGCAGTACTTTTAGCTGATGCCTGGAAACGCCTTTTTTCAGCAACAAATCGGGTAAAAAACGGCTGACAACTTCCCCCAGCGTATTACCGGGAGCCATTGCCATAAAGTTTTCCCATGGGGCCAAAGCCGGCTTTTGGGTTCGATTTAGCTATATGCAGGTACATCATGGTGGTGGCAATATCCACATGGCCCATTTGGTTTTTCACACTTACAATATCAAGCCCCATTTCAAGTAAGTGTGTGGCATAACTATGACGTAAGGTGTGAACGCAAACTTTTTTGCTGATTCCCGTTTTGGCAATACACCCCCGAAATGCATGGCGTATGCCTTCGCGGCTGATTTGGCCCCCGCGAACTTTTCCGTTAAAAAGCCATATCTGCGGGTTTGAAGCCTCGAGGTATTGCCGTACCCCTTTTATGGTAAGCGGCGAAACAGGCACGTAACGGTCTTTTTTGTGTTTGCTCTGGCGAACGTGTACCTGTTTCCGGTCAAAATCGATATCGCTTATTTTCAGGTTGACTGCTTCTGATATGCGCAGTCCGCAATCGTAAATAACAGCAAACAGCACCCGGTGCTTCAACAGTCCGGGTGTTTTCAGGATGAGTTTGATTTCGGGTTGGGAAAACACCACCGGCAGCGCTTTGCTGCCCGATACCGGGGGAAGCGCCAGGTAGAGTTTCTCGTTTTTAAACATTGAAAACAGGGTGCGCAGCCCGTACACCAGGTGCTTGAACGAACTCATGCTGGGCTTTTCGTTTTGCCGGATGGTGAAAAGATATTCTTCCATTTGGTCGATGGAGAGTTCCAGGGGCGAACACTTAAAATACAATACCATTTTTGAAATCTGCATCAGGTAATTACGGGTACATGATTCGGATTTACCGGCAATGGTGTACTTGCGAAGGAACTTTTCGCTGATGGGTTTAAACTCAGGAACCGCCTCGAAGGACTGCTCCAGGTACGATTTTCTGCTCATAATAAATTTGTTTAAAAATTAATGGCAGCAAAATCAGTATATCTCTGCAACTATTCCTATTTTAGTTGGAAAATAAGCTCCCGCAATGCGGGTTTAGTTCAACATGCGGTCATAAAGCATTGGGGTTTAGTTAGTTTACTAAGTACTGGAGCAATTATTTAAATTCGTTGTATTTTGATAAGAAAGTGGCTTCGAACTCCCCAACGCTTCATACCGCCATCCGTTATTGTTGAAAGAGAAAATGCCATTAAATAATATTGATAATTAAAAGACTAAATTTGTGTAATAACAAAATTATCACAAATGACAGAAATTATATACAATCCTGAAAATCTATACTATAAAGTTTCAAAGTTATTAAAACAGGCACAAAGCCATGTTGTCCAAACTGTAAATAAAACAATGGTTGTAACCTATTTTGAGATAGGGAGAATGATTGTAGAAGAAGAACAAAAAGGAAAAGAAAGGGCAGAATATGGACAACAATTGATCAATGAGCTCTCATACAGGCTTTCGGCTGAATTTGGCAAAGGATTTTCCCCGACAAACATCAAACAAATGCGAAGCTTTTATCTCATTTACTCAAAAGGTCAGACAGTGTCTGACGAATTCA
>JAGYOI010000354.1 GCA_018399395.1 Prolixibacteraceae bacterium | reverse complement strand
GCCACCTGGCCGAAAATCTTGCCGGTATGATCGCGGGAGTCATTTGAATAAAATTGATAAGACAACATGCTTACAAACAATTGCAGAATCAATTAATATTGCAATAGACAAAACTTCGGGAGCAACTGCTGTAATTGAAAATACTGCAGGCCAAGGCACTAACCTGGGCTTTCGTTTTGAACAAATAAAAAAGATAATCGAACTGGTTGAAAATAAATCACGTATAGGAGTCTGCATTGATACCTGCCACGCATTTGCTGCCGGTTATGAATTGGATACACTTGAAGGATACAGTCAGACCTGGAAAAATTTTGACGATATTATCGGCTTCCGGTTTTTGAAAGGCATGCATATAAATGACTCTAAAAAACCGTTTAACAGTCATGTAGACCGCCATGAAAGCTTAGGTAAAGGAACAATAGGGCATCATCTTTTTGAATGGATTATGAATGACCCACGCCTTGATAATATACCTTTAATTCTTGAAACTCCAAATTCGAATAATTGGAACAAAGAAATCACCCTCTTGAAAAACGCCATTGCCAGGTAACTATAGTTATATATTTTGGTGTAAATAATTTTTAAAAACATTAAAATTTTACCTTTGGCTAAAGTTTTAGAATTAAAAAAATGAAAACAATTATCCAAAAGGAACAAGGTGGAAAGCTTTTTATTGAAGAACAACCAATGCCTAAACCACAACATGGTGAGGTACTGGTAAAAATGAGCTATGCCCCGATTAATCCTTCTGATTTAAGTCAATTAAACGGCACATATACAAACAAACCACAATACCCGTTTATACCCGGGATAGAAGGTAGTGGTATCGTAATTGAATCGGGTGGCGGAATAATTGCAAACCTCAGGAAAGGAAAAAAAGTAGCCTGTACGTCGGCTAAAGGTAGAGGCGGCACATGGTCAAAATATATTGTTACAACGGCTACAAATGTCATCCCGCTTCCACGCGATACGAGTAAAATGCAAGGTGCAATGTTTATTGTAAACCCCCTGACTGCCATTGCTTTTTTACAAATTGCAAAAAAAGGAAATCATAAAACAATAGTAAATAACGCGGCAGCAAGCGCGTTAGGAAAAATGCTGATTAAACTTTGTAAAAAAGAGCATATCAACCTCATCAATATTGTACACAAGGCAAAACAAGCAGAAGAACTTAAAAAGAAGGGGGCTAAGTATGTACTAAATTCAAATGATAATGACTACAGTGAAAAACTTGCCAAACTATCGCAAGAACTTGGAGCTTCATTATTTTTTGATGCTGTTGGTGGTGGTGAAACCGGCACATTAATATCAGCAGCCAAAAAAAACAGCACAATCATGCTTTACGCAAACTTGTCGGAAGAAAATATTTGTATTGATTCAAGATTAATTTTGCAGAAAAACATCACCATCAATGGTTTCTTCCTTGGAAACTGGACTTCGGAACAGAATATTTTCAAAACGCTGGCTTCGATAAATAAAGCTAAAGCTTTACTCAAAAATGAGCTTCACACAAACGTGCAAAAAACATTTATGATTGATAATATTAATGAGGCTATAGAATTTTATAAGAATAATATGAGCAGGGGCAAGGTTTTGTTAAATTTTGAATAAGGGTAAATAAAAAATAAGCTGTCATAAGGTTAAACAATCAATTTATATAGCCATGAAGACACTTATTTTATCATTTATTTCATTATTTCTTGTATTTCATTTACAAGCACAAGAAACGAGGGTTGTATTTGGAGAAGTTAGTGCCCTTAACAATCTCAAGCTCCAGAATATTATTGTTGAATCAAAAAACACCGGGGCTAAATCATTGACCGATTCATTAGGCCGTTTTTCAGTAATCACTGCTCAAAAAGATGTGTTATTTTTCAAGAGTAAAGTTTTTAAACAAGAACGCTTGCGAATAAAACCACAAACTGATAGTGTGCAGGTGGAATTGGAATTCATTGATCATCCCGACAACATTAATCTCGCAATAGGTTATGGTTATATTTCGCCAGACAAATCGACGTATGCTCATGACAAACTAACAAGAAGCAATGCTGATTTTTGTTCTTATAACAGCATGTATGAACTTATAAAAGGGCGTTTCCCGGGCGTAAACGTTATTACGACAAACCATTCGCCCGGATCTGAACAATCGATAAAAATACGCGGGATTAGCACCATCTACGGTGATAACACACCCTTATTTGTTGTAGATGGTGTGTACGTGTCATCCTTAAATCAGATTGCCCCCTGCGATGTAGAAAGTATCGATATCCTGAAAGATGCATCGGCATCAATTTATGGAACAAGGGGCGCAAATGGTGTGATTATTATTGAAACCAGGCGCTAATGATCATTATTAAACACTGTTGTCCGGTTCAGTAAAGATTATTTGTAAAGATTGCTTCGCTG
>JAGYOI010000353.1 GCA_018399395.1 Prolixibacteraceae bacterium | reverse complement strand
AAGGGGAGGAGTATCTCCTAAAACCTATGAATTGCCCGCATCATTGCGAAATATTTAAAGCACGCCCCCACTCATACAAGGATTTGCCGGTACGCTATGCTGAGTTTGGAACAGTTTACCGTTACGAGCAAAGTGGTGAGTTACACGGTTTAACGCGTGTGCGTGGTTTCACACAAGATGATGCACACATTTTTTGCACCCCCGATCAGCTCAAAGATGAATTTAAAAAGGTGATTGATATTATCTTTATTATCTTTAAGGCACTCGATTTTAAAGATTACACCGCCCAGATATCATTACGTGACCCAAATAATAAAGAAAAATATATTGGTAGCGACGAGAACTGGGAAAAGGCCGAAAAAGCTATTGTAGAAGCTGCTGCCGAAAAAGAATTGAGAACGGTTACCGAGACCGGAGAGGCCGCATTTTACGGGCCTAAGCTCGACTTTATGATTAAAGATGCAGTTGGCCGCAGCTGGCAATTGGGTACGATACAGGTTGATTATAACCTTCCTGAGCGGTTCGAACTCGAATATACCGGTTCAGATAATCATAAACACCGGCCAATTATGATACATCGTGCACCATTTGGTTCGATGGAACGTTTTGTGGCTGTTTTGATTGAACATACGGCCGGAAAATTCCCGTTATGGTTAACACCAGAACAGGCGGTTGTTTTACCGATAAGTGAAAAATTTAACGAATACGCACGAAAAGTTTCAAATATTTTAAATATTTCCGATATTCGCACAGTTGTTGACGACCGAAACGAAAAGATTGGCAGAAAAATTAGGGATAATGAATTAAAACGAATCCCGTATTTACTTATTGTTGGCGAGAAAGAAGCCGATGATGAATCTGTTTCAGTACGACGTCAGGGAGAAGGCGACAAAGGAACAATGACGATTAATGGATTTGCCAACTTCATTAAAAATGAAGTAAAAGAGCAATTAGAATCAATATATTAGAAAATTTTATTGTTAATTTAAAGTAAGGAGGACCAAACAATAGCACCAAGAGGAAGAAGACACAATAAAAAGGACGAGGTTTCTTTCCGGATCAATCATCAAATCCGGGTACCTGAAGTTCGTGTTGTAGGTGATAACATCGAAGAACAAGGTGTTTTACCAACCAAAGAAGCTTTAAAATTAGCTGACCAGATGGAACTCGACTTGGTTGAGATTTCACCCAAGGCTAAACCACCGGTTTGTAAAATCATCGATTACAATAAGTTTCTTTATCAGCAGAAAAAGAAACAAAAAGAGATGAAGCAAAATGCGGTGAAAGTTGTTGTTAAAGAAATTCGCTTTGGCCCAAATACTGATGAACATGACTTTCAGTTTAAATTGCGCCATGCTGAAAAATTTCTGCAAGAAGGTGCCAAAGTTAAAGCCTTTGTTTTCTTTAAAGGACGCTCCATTTTGTTTAAGGAGCAAGGCGAGATTTTGTTGCTAAGACTGGCACAGGAACTCGAAGAAGTTGGAACACTAGAGCAAATGCCTAAGTTAGAAGGCAAGCGAATGACAATATTTATTTCACCTAAGAAGAAAAAGAAATAAATTAGGTAATTTAAAAAAGCAGGATAATGCCGAAAATGAAAACAAATGCCGGAGCTAAAAAGCGTTTTAAGCTAACCGGTACAGGTAAAATCAAAAGAAAACATGCTTTTAAGAGTCATATTTTGACTAAAAAAACTAAAAAGCAGAAACGTAACCTTACTTATTTTGGTACCGTTGATAAAAGCGACGAAACCAATGTTAAGAAGTTACTTGCAATGAAGTAATTCATATTCTTTTGATTAAAAATCATTTTATTAGTTGTTAACCGAGTGAATTAGCTTGTTAAAGAGCTGTTTGAGACAGACGCTAACCACTCAAAAAATTAAAATTATGCCAAGAAGTGTAAATAATGTAGCATCACGTAACCGCAGGAAGAAAGTTCTGAAGGAAACGCGTGGTAACTTTGGTGCAAGGGCAAACGTCTGGACGGTTGCAAAAAACACTTACGAAAAAGGTTTGCAATATGCATATCGCGACCGTAAGAAGAAAAAAGGTAATTTCAGATCGTTGTGGATTCAGCGTATTAATGCTGCTGTTCGCCCTGAAGGTCTTAACTATTCAACATTCATTAATTTGCTGAAAGAAAAGAATATTGAAATTAACCGCAAGGTTTTGGCTGATTTAGCAATGAATGAGCCCAAAGCTTTCAAAGCAATCGTTAAGAAAGTTAAATAAGCATACAAAAAACTTAGGTGAAATATACAGGGGAGACTGTCCGCAAGGGTGGTCTCTCTTTTTTTTGTCAAATATGATATTATGGATGCACAAAATGCTTTTCTTTACCATGGATTAACACATTGTGATGAAAAATAATTTAAATTAGCATCGTTAACCTATTCTAATTAATCTTTGCTTTATGAAAATTTTAAA
>JAGYOI010000352.1 GCA_018399395.1 Prolixibacteraceae bacterium | reverse complement strand
TTAGAAGACATTAAATTAACGTTGAGTATTGGCTCTTTAGATGTAGTAAAGAACCCCTTTATTTGAAATCATTATGCAAAAAGAAAACAATTCACTGATTATTGTAGTTGAAGACAACAGAGTTTATAACAAGTTAATATCAAGCTACTTGAAATCAAACAAATTCACAAATGTGATGTCTTTTTATTCGGGTGAAGAGGTAATTAACAACTTGTACCGTAATCCCGATATTATTATCCAGGACTTCTTGCTTGATGATGGAATGAACGGGATCGATGTTCTGAAAAAGGCAAAAGAGCTGGGAAACGATGTTGAATTCATTTTTCTCTCGGGGCAGGATAACATTGACATTGCCATCAACACCATGAAATATGGTGCTTACGATTATATTGTAAAAGACCAGATGGCACTCAAAAAAATGGTAAACAAAATCAACAAAATTCAATCGGTTAACAAGTTGGTAAAGTCGAACAAACGTTATAAAAACGGGGCTGTAATCTTCTTTTCCATTCTTGCCGTGGTTGTACTCATTGTTTTGCTCATTGTTTTCCTTTTTCAATAAAACAGGTTTACTGTACACTCAATTACTACAATGTAATTCAGCCATAATGGAGTACAAAATATTTTATGCAAGCATCATAAAATTCCCTCTTTTATTGTTTATAATTATTTCTTACCTTACGTTCGTCTAAAATAACAAGCATAAAAGATGAAACTACTATCGCGTTTTATATGGTTAATTATTGGCATACTAATGCTCGTTTTTATTACCATTACCATTTATCAATTCCGGACAGAGAATGAGTTTAACGACATTAAAAAATCCATTAAAAAGGAATACGATGTTCAGGTCGACAAAATGCTGGCCATTGACCCACACAGCGTAGGCGATTTTTCATCATACATGGCCGAACTGGCAAATACTTCAGCTACAAAAACATTTTTATCATTACCAGAACCCAATATTAGTATTTTGCAAGATTATCTTTTCAACGATATACTAACCTACCACAATATTGATGCAATATGGTTTTATAAACAGGACGGATCACTCTTTCATTTTAAAACGGTAAATGATATCAATCAAAATCAAATGCCTGTACCTGAAGATAAACTCAACGAAGTTATCTCAAATGATGAAATGTTTTCTTTTTATGCTAATTACAACAACACCATAAACTATTATCACAGCAAAAAAATTAAGGACGTTAATGGACAAAGCGCCTACATTATCATGGTTTCCAAAATGGATGAACGCTGGACCGATAAGTATATGGCAACCATTAACAACTCTGTAATTAATATCGTACCATCGGGGCAAGAACTTGAAGAAATTGATAACAAAACAATTCGCATTACCCGCGAACTAAATGCTTATGACGGTTCAACTGCCGCCATACTGAATATTGAGCTTCACCTTCCGTTTTTAGCATTGTGGGAAAAAACAAACGACAATGATAAGTGGATTTTTACAGTTACATTGTCCTCTCTTGCTATTTTAATGTTGGTATTTTTATTATACTGGGTAATTATGCCACTCAGAAAAATATCAGTTTCGTTGCAAAATGAGAACACTGATGATATTAAGCATTTGCTCAAAGGCAAAACCGAGATGAATGAAATTGCAAGGATGATAGCCGATTATCATCAGAAACAAGATGAACTCGAAGCCAGTGAAAGTGTAAAAAGGCACATTTTTGAACAAGCACAGGTGGGTATTATTATTGCCGACAAAAACACAGGCATAATAAACACAACAAACCCATATGCCTGCAATTTAATTGATGCCCCTGAAGAAGCCATAATAGGAAATGTAGTCGAGAATTTTATAAAATCAACAAATACAACACACAAATCGGGTGAAAGCTCTGAAGAGATACTCCTCAATACAGATAATGAAAGTATTCCAATACTTTGCACCCACACTAAAATGATGATGAACGGCCAGCCCGTAACCATGAACACCTTTGTTGATCTCAGCGAGATAAAAAGCTTGCGAGATAAATTGCAGGAAGAAAAGAAAAAATTAAGCCTTGCCCTCGAAAACTCAGGTATGATCTTTTGTGAGTACAATTTCAAAACCGATGAAATCATTATTGATAAAAACTGGGCGTTTATTACTGAAGGTGCATCTCAAAACAAAGGGCGAAATATAATTGATAATATCCTGGAAAGCGACAGAAAAAACATTATAAATAAATTTGAAATAATCGATTATGGCAAAAAGGACGCCATTGATGTTGAGTTTAGGGTAAAGCACCCTTCACGTGGCATAATCTGGCTCAGTTTATCCATACTCATTACCAAACGCACAAGCGAAGGCAAACCAATGCACATGATAGGCTTGCTCGAAGACATTACCGAGCGTGTTAATGTTCAGCAGGAACTGATAAAAGCCAAGGAGAAAGCGGAAGAATCGGACCGGATGA
>JAGYOI010000351.1 GCA_018399395.1 Prolixibacteraceae bacterium | reverse complement strand
TTAAAAATCGTAAAACCTTGTTGTGGTTAGGGAAAAAAGGCGAATCATATTACGACTCCAATTGTTTTGTAACCGCATCGATTCACAATATTCTGGCTGAAATTTACCTTATGGGATGGATCCATGATTCTATCCCTCAGATGCTTGACCTATCGGTTGAAAATATTATGATGTTCCGGAACAATGACACATATAATTTTTGGCACGAGCTACCGACCCCAAATCATCTGGTTGAAAAACACGGAGAGATGATTCAGCGACGCCGTTCGAACCATTTTTATTATCCCAACCGTTTGGTAAGCGATATTTTTAACATTGTGAACGATGCTGATGATACTGCAGCAGGAATGCGTGCCGTTAAAATGTACAATAAGGTTTGTATGTATTCAGGGAGCGCAGAGCGTATGATGAAGGAACCCCGTGATATATGGAAATGGTTTTCAGCACATATCGACCAAGGGCGCGAAAAAGCCAATTATTATAATCGTCTTAAAAGACATGGAAGTAATACCGGAGCTTATCTTACCTGGTTTGGACAGGAACATCATAGTAAAACCTTCAGGCCATACACCCACAGGAGAAATCTTCCATTGGGTTATAACGATATTGACTGCGTGGTCAATGCCAATATCATGATAGCCCTTACCGAATATGGCGAAGGAGATCAAATTGAAAAAGAAGCCATCGAATGGCTGGAGCAAATGGTGATGGAAGAAAAGTGCGAAAGCTGTGGTTACTATTATCCCACTAATTACACTTTTTACTATTCGCTGGCCAAAGCCATTCGAAACGGCGTTCCATTTTCTGAAAATTTGATCAGCGCTGTATTCAACCGGTTGCTTGCTTCACAAAATAACGATGGAAGCTGGACGTGTTCAATTGAAGGCAACGATTTGCAATCGACCTTATTTGCTTTGAATGCGCTCATGATGCTTGAAGGTAACAGCAGCCAATTATCTTGTGGTCGTGCCATCAGACAGGGTATCGATTATTTGATGGACAAAGTTGTTATTGATGACAAATGTTGTTACTGGGAAGGAGGCATTTTTTTTAGCATGGGGTTCGTGGCCCGGAAATCGTGTGTTTGGATTTCGGATGCTTACACCACTGCATTAGCTACAGAAGCTTTAGTGCGTTACCTTTTAGAAGAAGGAGGCTCAGAGTACTTTGTAAATTATTGGGGCGAAGGGAATACAAAAATTCCGGCACAACAACTGCCATGCCGAAAATAACCTGAAAACTTACGATTAAATATACTCCTTGTATTTTAGTTAAAATGAAAGAGAAAATGCTTATTTTAACATAGCTAATTAATCTCCTATTAATAGTAAATCAAAATCATATGAGGATAACAATTGCATACAATCTCCGCACTGATGACAGCGAAGCAACATCTGAACTGTTAACCGAAGCAGACATTAACAGGATATATGAAGCAATTAACAGCCTGCAGCATACCGTTACTGTAGTTGAGGTTTCGGGTAAACCAAGTGATGTAATTGAGCGCCTTGTTGAAAGCGAGCCGGACCTGGTTTTCAACCTTGCAGAAGGCACAATAGGCAGTTCACGGGAAGCCTTTTATCCTGGTTTGTACGAGCAAATGGGTATCCCGTTTACAGGTGGAAATGCTTCTTTGCTTCATCTTAATCTCGATAAACATCTTGCCAAAACGGTATTGTCTTCATATGGAATAAGTGTTCCAAGAGGTGTTTTAATAACAGCAAAAGAGTATATTTTGCCCGAAGATTTACAATACCCATTGATGATTAAACCTAATTCAGAAGGTTCGAGCAAAGGAATCACTCAAGATTCAGTTGTTGAAACAAGAGAACAAGCCCTGTCCAGAATAGACAATCTTTTAAACCATTATCCTGCTGGTCTTGTAGTTGAAGAATATATAGATGGCCGCGAACTCAGCGTTCCTTTTCTGGAAAGTTTTCCGGGAAAGATACTCGATATTGTAGAACATACTTTTGATCTTGATAAAATTGGCGGTAAATACAACATTTACGATTATGACATGAAACAAGGTGGCGAAGCTGCTAAATCAGTAAATGTTGTTTGCCCTGCAAATATAAATACCGAGGAAGAAAAAGCCGTTACAAAAATGGCCCGGGAAGTTTTCGATATAATGTCATGCCCCGATGTTGGCAGGGTAGATATTAGGTTACACTCTAATGGAAAACCTTATTTTATTGAACTGAACCCACTACCAAGTCTTCATCCCGATGCTTCACTTATGACT
This sequence comes from Prolixibacteraceae bacterium, assembly GCA_018399395.1. Classification (GTDB taxonomy): domain Bacteria; phylum Bacteroidota; class Bacteroidia; order Bacteroidales; family Prolixibacteraceae; genus Roseimarinus. The sequence continues at coordinate 186 of JAGYOI010000351.1, read as the reverse complement.
GCGGCCAAATCACGCGGTCTCGGATTTCGCGATGCCTTGCGGTTAATCATTCGTTCAGCTGCCCGTAGATATGGAATTGCGGTTAAATCCGCAAAACAGGTTAAAAAAGACGATTTTACATCTGAAACCCCACGTCCGAATGCAAGGGAATTGGGAATTCAAATTGGCAGGATGCAACCCGGAATA
>JAGYOI010000350.1 GCA_018399395.1 Prolixibacteraceae bacterium | reverse complement strand
ATTGGGGGCAACCTTCCGAGCCAGGTAGAGAAATAAAATTCATCAACGGCTTCCAGCAGCCCCAAAAATTCTATTCCCCCAAATATACCCTGGAAAATATTAATAATGAGATACCCGATTTCCGCCCTACGCTCTATTGGTCGCCAGAAGTAGTTGTCAAAAATGGCATAGCCAACGTTGAACTTTTCACTTGCGACAAACTATCGAACTACGTTGTTATTGTAGAAGGCATCAGCAAAAACGGGAAGGTATGTTATGGGACCGGGAGGTTTAGTGTAAACGAATTTAATAAAAATATAAGGCAATAAATGATAAATAAATTAGGCATGGGGAAAATCCGCCGGTTGGCGGGAAAAAAGGCAGGAAGCCTGCGCTTTTACGAGATGCTGCTTCCTGCCAGTACTTTCCCTTAAAAACCCGATAGCTAACGGGAGAAAGGAATGAACGGCAAAGATAAAACAAATCCGGCAAAGGTTGCCAGCCTTGCTATGAAACGGTATGTTTAGCCCAAACTACTAAGTTTAATAACAAAAATTATAAAAAATGAAAAAGTTAAATAAGTTATCAATCAATCCTGAAAAGGTGATCAAAAATGATGAATTAACTAATTTGAGAGGAGGATACGATACAGGGTGCTTCTGGGGTACTTATTGGGAATGTTATTGCTATTATTATCCGCATCAACAAGCTGATGTTTGTGCGTTAAATATTTCCACAGCATATGACATTATAGACGGAATATGTAGTGGGAATATGATTCCTGGAGGCACTTGTCAATAAATATTCGAAATTTTAACAAAGGACAGGCAGTACAACTTTTCTTTTAAAAAATAATACTGTCTGTTCTTTATTCAATTGAAAAAATGTTATCAGAATTGCATTATATATTTATAAGTATAGTTATTCCAACTTTTAACAGAAAGGAAAAAATAAAGAAAACTATTGATTCGGTATTAAATCAGTCGTTTAGAAATTGGGAGTTAGTTATAGTAAATGACCGAAGTACCGATAACACAAAGGAATTTATTGAAGAGTTTCGGGAAAAAGATTCACGCATAAAATACTATCTAAATGAATTTCCACAAGGCCCAGCGGGAGCAAGGAATTTTGGATTGAAACAAGCTAAGGGTAAATATATTGCTTTTTTGGATTCGGACGATATTTGGTTCCCTAACCACCTGGAAGAATGTATTAAAGCTTTAGAGAATAGTGATGCACAAATTTGTTGCGCCAAATGGTATTATAATAAAAATAACAGTACCCAAAATTTCTACCCACGCCAGCAAGGTTTAAACCTGGCTGTTTCAGAACTAAAACCGGGAGAAAGAAACAACACCCTATTTTTTGAATCCTGGTTTGGAGAATATGCTTATATACGTGGTGTTTACTTGCTGAAAATTTCATTTCTGATATTTGAAAAATCAATCCTGAAAAACAGCGGGATTTTCGATACAAAATTAAACGGGAATGAAGACCTTGATTTTTTCTTACGCATTTCGATGTATGCAAACCTGGCATTTGTTAATAAATTCCATGGTGTAATTTTTGAAGGCGATGATAACCTTTTCTTTTTTCGTAATGCAAATCATATTCATGACCGAAAAATTGTAAAGAAATTAAATCTACACAGGCAGGACAGGATTAAGTGTTTCAAAAAAGCTGCCGGAATCATAAAAAGAAACCATTTGTTTCAACACAAATCATTAATGCTGAATCGTACGTATTTATCACTATGGCGCGATTGTAAATTTTTATCCGAAATCAACAAATCTCACCAATCAATAATTTCCTTTTACTATAAGATTCTTACACGTTACTATTCATGGAAGTCCTCTTTTGATTTGATACAGGGAGAAAAGTATTTCTGGTATTCCTTTTTGAGCCGATTTAATAATGCCATCAGATATGGCCAATTAAAGAAGTTAAGGATACAATCACTTTTAGAATTTTTTAAACTGCAAAACATTCCCATTCTGTTTTCAATCTTTATTGAGAACCATATATACATTAATATTTCAGAGAAAAGTATATTGCTTTTTAATCCGGCCAACGGAAAAACATTGGAATTAAGTAATAATAATTTTTTGTATAAATCTATTCAAAAAAATCGGGTTACAATAAGTCAATCAGACCTGAGGAATAAGAAGATATACCAATTCATACTTAGCTTATATCGATTAAAAATGGGAGGATTGATAGAATCATCAGGCCTTAATGAAGAACCACAGTTTAAACAATACAAGGCAGTAAAAGAAAAAGTTATTAATCAACACTTAATAAACGGAGATTTTTTCACACCGAATTTAACATTTTATATAAACAACAGTTGTAATGAATCCTGTGCAATTTGCTCGAATGCATACCGCCAGTTTACTTATTGCCATTGTGAAAATGAAACAAATGATTTGTCTTTCGAATTCATTCAAAAAACAGT
>JAGYOI010000035.1 GCA_018399395.1 Prolixibacteraceae bacterium | reverse complement strand
CACACATCAACATTTTCGGCTTTAACACGTGCCGATACATCAATCAGGTTCTCGGTAATCGGTTCAGGTGTATGCGCAAAATGGCCGGTAGGTTCACAATTGATTTCTACAATATTAGAAACACCAAGTGCACGGAGCATCTGGGGGACAATGATTCCGCCAACCGAGTTCACGGCATCAACCGCCACTTTAAAATTGGCCGCTTTAATTTTTTCAACATCGACAAGGCTGAGCTTCAGTACCTCTGAAATATGAAACTGTGTATAATCTTTTTGGACCACTTGTCCCAGTTTATCCACAATAGAATAGTTAAAGTTTTCTTCTTCGGCTATTTTTAATATTTCAGCACCTTCGTCGCCATTCAGGAATTCACCTTCTCCGTTGAGCAATTTCAGGGCATTCCACTGCTTGGGGTTATGGCTGGCTGTGAGTATAACTCCCCCGTCGGCTTGCTCCGAAGGCACGGCAATTTCGGTGGTTGGTGTCGATGCCATCCCGATATTAACCACATTGCAACCCATGGCCGTTAACGATGAAATAACCAGTGAACTAACCATTTCGCCCGAGATACGGGCATCGCGGCCAACAACAATTTTTGCGTTTTGCTTGCCGGCTTTTTGTTGGATAAACGTGGCATAAGCCGAACTGAATTTTACCACATCGAGTGGTGAAAGGCCCTCACCGGGCTTGCCTCCAATGGTTCCGCGAATTCCGGATATCGATTTTATAAGTGTCATCTTTGTTGAGTTTTTTTGTTATTACAAATATACAGGTTATAAGCATTTTTCAATTTCTTTTTCGATTCGATGCACCATGTAAAATGGCAGGTTAATTAAAGAAAATTCTTTTCCTGCAATTGTTTTTGCCCTTTCTATGCTGAATTTACCCTGCCATACCCGCACAGCAACCTGGTGTGGAGCCAAATCCATAAACTGGTGTAACGACCGTAGTTTGCCAATACTGCCCGATTTCACTTCAATCGGTATAATTAACCCACGATATGAAATAATGTAATCAATTTCGGCTTGTGATTGCTTTTTGCTTTTCACCCAGAATTTCAGCTTCTCCATAGGGCTATTCGACCTGGCAAGTAATTCCTGGCCAACAATATGTTCAGCTATTTTGCCACGATAAACATCTGTAACATTTACTGCTGTAAGCATATCTGTAAATATACCAGCCGAAAAGTTAATCAATCCTGTATCGAGCGTATGTAACCGGGGTTTTCGTTTCAGATTGGGTAATGCAGGCACAACACATTCAGTTGACGGGTAAACCAATTTAAACAACATGGTTTTTTCAATGGTTGTAAAAGCTTCCTTCATTTCCCTGTACCGATATGTTGAATTACCAAAATTCTCTAATTTGATGCGGTTCCCGGCTTCAACAAATGCAGTTGATATGATATGGCGGATGTATGGTATCTGCGATGAAGTTGGTGCATACTTTTCCACATCATCGATATACGATAATATCAAGCTTTCGTATATTGGTTGAAGTGCTGATATATCCTCATTTTTGATATACTCTTCAACCACCTGGGGCATGCCGCCAATTGTTAAATATTTTCTAAATAAACGGGTTAACTCATCATGTGCATATTCAGGTATTGTATTTTTTTCTATTATTTTATCAAGTTCACTTTCATCAGTTGCGCATAAAAATTCTTTAAAAGAAACAGGATGCAATACCATGTATTCGACTCGCCCAACAGGGAAAGATGTTTTTCTGTCCAAAATAGTCTCCAGTAACGAACCGGCAGCTATTACATACAAATCGTTGGCTTCTTCGTAAAAATAACGCAACAAACTAATAGCACGACTTGAATTTTGTATTTCGTCTATAAAAATTAATGTTTTTTGGCCATGGCGTATCTTCTTAGTGTGAAGAAACAAGGCCATCAATAAATCATTAAAAGAATAATCGTTCTCGAAAAGAGCGCGTTCATTTTTTCTTTCCAGGTTTAGGTATATGTATTGGTCAAAATCCTTCGCAAATATATTCACCGATGTGGTTTTGCCAACCTGACGGGCACCCCTTAAAACCAATGGTTTTCGTGTGTCTTTCGCAGCCCATTTTCTGAAGCTTTCTATTATTTCGCGTGCAAACATATATGCAAATATAAGCAAAGCAAATTGAATTATTCGACTTACATGTAGAAAAGTCAGGGTTGTTTTTAGTGTTTTATGTAGAATAGTCAGGGTAATAATCAGTGATTCATGTAGAAAAGTCAGGGTTGTTTTCCGGTATTCATGTAGAAAAGTCAGGGTAAAACTTGTTAAGCCCGGCATAGTTTCAATTGTATAACATATATCAATAGAAGGTTAGATAAAAGACAATAGATAAAACATTACACGAAATTAACATATCTAAAAACCTCGTTACTATATGTATGTCAGATCATAAGATGTGTTTTATCGAAAATTTGCACCAGATGTTTTAAGATTAATTATAAATAAGGAGTTTTACGCTTCAAAAAATTGTGTTGAATGCCCATAAAACCTACTTTTGTGTTCATTTCATGTATTTATATAAAAGCTTAAATAACAATAAACTATTTACTTATGAGCAAAGGAAGTTTTTTGAGCGCTTCTATCGGCCGTAAATTCTTCATGAGTATTACAGGCTTATTCCTGATTACTTTTATCATCGTTCACATGTCAATTAACTTGCTATTGATATTTGACGACAGTGGAGATTTATTCAACATCGCGGCCAATTTTATGGCGACAAATCCGTTAATTAAAGTGATGGAACCTGTTCTGGCATTAGGGTTCCTGGTTCACATTGTATGGTCGGTTGGTATAACCATCCAAAACATGCGCGCCCGTCCTGTAGGCTACAACAAAGCCATCCAGTCGGTCAACAGCACATGGGCATCGAGAAACATGTTTATTCTCGGGGGACTTGTGCTGGTATTCTTAGGACTTCACCTTTTCAACTTCTGGTGGAAAATTAAAATTGTAGGCGACCCCCTGTTAGAGCACATTACAGTGATGCAAGGCGGTATCCCTACCGAAATGGAAAATGCCTATCTGTTGGTTTCTACCCTGTTTAAAGAGAGTATTGTTTACTGCCTGATTTACATCGCGGGGGGTATTTTGCTTGGGCTTCATGTCACTCACGGCTTTTGGTCAGCTTTCCAAACTATTGGTTTGAACAACCAGATTTGGAGAAAACGTTTTTACGTGCTGGCCAACATAATCGGATGGATTTTTGCCATCGGGTTCAGTGTGATTCCTCTCTATTTCATGATTAAATTTTAATCGGATTAAACAACAGTTATGAGTAAAATTGAAAATAAAATACCGCAGGGGCCTTTGGCTGAGAAATGGTCAAAGCATAAATCTGACATTAAAGTTGTTAGTCCTGCGAACAAACGAAAATTAGATGTTATAGTAGTAGGTACCGGCCTTGCCGGCGCATCGGCTGCTGCATCGCTCGGAGAACTGGGGTACAATGTAAAAGCATTTTGCTATCAGGACAGCCCACGCCGTGCGCACTCGATTGCCGCACAGGGTGGTATCAACGCTGCAAAGAACTATCAAAACGATAACGACTCGGTTTTCCGCCTGTTTCACGATACCATAAAAGGTGGCGACTACCGTTCACGCGAAGCCAACGTGTACCGTTTGGCCGAAGTATCGCCACTTATTATCGACCAGTGTGTGGCACAAGGCGTGCCATTTGCACGCGAATACGGGGGCACACTTGCCAACCGTTCGTTTGGCGGGGTGTTGGTAAGCCGTACGTTTTATGCCCGCGGGCAAACTGGTCAGCAATTGTTGTTGGGTGCATACAGTGCGCTGAACCGACAGATTGCCAAAGGTTCGGTAAAAATGTACACCCGTCACGAAATGCTGGATGTGGTTGTTAAAGACGGTAAAGCACGGGGTATTGTTACCCGCGACATGGTTACCGGCGATGTTAAAAGTCATGGCGCACATGCAGTGGTTGTTGCTACAGGCGGTTACGGAAACGTATTCTTCCTTTCGACCAACGCTATGGGCTGTAACGGCTCGGCGGCATGGCAATGCTACAAAAAAGGCGCGTGGTTCGGGAACCCTTGCTTTGTGCAAATCCACCCAACCTGTATCCCCGTTCATGGCGACCAGCAATCAAAACTGACCCTGATGTCGGAATCGTTGCGTAACGATGGCCGTGTTTGGGTTCCAAAGAAAAAAGAAGATGCCGAAAAACTCCAAAAGGGGGAAATTGGCCCGAACGATATACCCGAAGAAGACCGCGACTTCTACCTTGAGCGCCGTTACCCGAGCTATGGTAACTTAGTGCCCCGCGATGTAGCTTCGCGTGCAGCAAAAGAGCGTTGCGACGCAGGCTTTGGTGTTAACAACACCGGAAAAGCGGTTTATCTCGATTTTAAGTATTCTATCGAACGCCTGGGTATCGATGTAATTAAAGCCCGCTATGGTAACCTTTTCCAGATGTACGAGAAGATTACCGATACCGACCCATACAAAGAGCCGATGATGATTTATCCGGCTATCCACTACTCGATGGGCGGACTTTGGGTTGATTACAACCTGATGACCAACATCCCCGGGTTGTATGCTATTGGCGAGGCCAATTTCAGCGACCACGGTGCAAACCGCCTGGGTGCTTCAGCATTGATGCAGGGACTGGCCGACGGATATTTCGTGCTTCCATATACCATTGGCGATTATTTGGCCGATGAAATTATGACTCCAAAAATCGACACTGATGCCCCTGAGTTTAAGGAAGCTGAAAAAGCCGTTACCGGACGTCTTGAAAAACTTTTCAATATAAAAGGAACAAAACCGGTTGACTATTTCCATAAGCAACTTGGCCACTATATGTGGGACTACGTGGGAATGAGCCGTAATGCCGAGGGGCTGCAAAAAGCTATCGACGGCATTAAGAAACTGAAGGAAGAATTCTGGAAAGATGTGCTCGTTCCGGGTGAGATGAACAATCTGAACCCCGAACTTGAGAAGGCCGGACGCGTAGCCGATGCCATCGAAATGGGTATTTTGATGGCCCAGGATGCGCTCGACCGCAACGAATCATGCGGCGGACATTTCCGCGATGAATCTGCTACTGACGAAGGTGAAGCAAAACGTGACGACAAAAACTACACCTACGTATCGTGCTGGGAACATAAAGGCGAAGACAAAGACCCTGTCCTGAACAAAGAAGATCTTGTTTTCGAAAATGTTAAGTTGACTCAACGTAGTTATAAATAAACCCCCTGCCCCCTAAAGGGGGGAATTCCTGCTCAATAAGGAATTCGGAGGATAAAATCTAAAGTAATGGCAGATAAAATATTAAATAAATTATACATCAAAGTTTGGAGGCAAAACAGTCCGAAAGAAAAGGGACGCTTCGAAACTTACGAGATTGAAGACATCTCGCAGGGAAGTTCATTCCTTGAAATGCTCGACATACTGAATGATAAACTCATCCGCGATGGTAAAGACCCCATCGCGTTTGACCACGATTGCCGCGAAGGTATTTGTGGTATGTGCAGTTTGTATATCAACGGCCGTGCCCACGGGCCCGACCGCGAGATTACAACCTGTCAGTTGCACATGCGCAAGTTCAACGAAGGTGATACCATCACTATTGAGCCATGGCGGGCAGGTTCGTTTCCGGTTATTAAGGACTTGATCGTTGATCGCACGGCTTTTGAGCAAATACAACATGCCGGAGGTTTTGTATCGGTTAATACCGGTGGTATCCCCGATGGGAATGCCATACCTATTGGGTACGATGATGCCGAAGAAGCCATGGATGCGGCTTCGTGCATTGGCTGTGGTGCTTGTGTGGCTACCTGCAAAAATTCATCGGCTATGTTGTTTGTAGCTGCAAAAGTTTCGCAACTGGCCAAATTGCCACAAGGTAAAGTTGAAGCCAAGCGCCGCGCCCGCAACATGGTGGCAAAAATGGACGAACTCGGCTTTGGCGGATGTACCAACACTGGTGCCTGCGAACTGGAATGCCCAAAATCAATCAGCATTTCGCATATCGCGCGCCTGAACCGTGAGTACCTTACAGCAAAGTTCTCTGAATAGTTAACCGTTAACATTCTACGATACAAAAACCGTCTTTTCTTCATTGAGAGACGGTTTTTTTTGATAAAATTTCGATGAATACAGCTTAAATTTGCTTTCTTATTATTCTTATTTTTGAAGAAAATCATCATCAATGAACATTGAATCGCTCAGAAATTATTGCTTATCGAAAAAAGGTGCAACCGAAGACTTCCCCTTTGATGAAACATCACTGGTATTTAAGGTGATGAACAAGATGTTTGCCCTCACAGACCTTGAAGAAGATTTGTGGGTTAATGTAAAATGCGACCCCCAAACTGCTATCGAACTTCGTGAGAGGTATCCATATGTAACACCAGGGTTTCACATGAATAAAAAGCATTGGAATACCATTAAAATTGACGGAACTGTACCCGATATCTTCGTGGAAAACTGGATTGACCACTCGTACGAACTCGTTGTTAAAAGCCTGCCCAAAAAGATGCAGGCAGAACTAAATCAATAAAAAAATGCAAGAAATTGAATTTGAATTAGAAACCGAATATATTGAGCTGATTAAGCTTTTGAAACTTTTGCAAATAGCCGAAAGCGGGGCACAGGCCAAAATATTTGTCGAAAATGGTGAAGTTGTTCGGAATGAAGAACCAGAATACCGAAAACGGGCTAAACTCCGTAAAGGGGATGTTGTTGAAATTTTTGATGTAAAAGTAAAGGTTATATAGATAACCAGAAAAAAGGTGTTAATAGCACTTTATTTCTTGATTAATATCATGTCCCATTTAAATACATTCATCTTATTTTATAAATAAAATCTGATACAATTAACCGACTGGTTTTTAATACTTACAAACCTAAAGATGTTTCTATGGGAACAGAGTCTTACTTCAAAGCTTTTAGAGAGAATATCGTTGGATATAACCACGAAATTGAAACTCCTTTTGGGAAGAAAAAAATGGTGTATGCCGATTGGATTGCCAGTGGGAGGCTGTATCAACCTATTGAACAAAAATTAACATACGATTTTGGCCCCTTGGTTGCCAATACCCATTCAGAAGCAAGTGCCACAGGTGAAATAATGACCAATGCTTATAAACATGCCCACAATAAAATTAAAATGCATGTTAATGCCGGGGATGATGATGTAATTATAACAGCCGGTTTTGGAATGACTTCAGTACTTGCAAAATTCCAACGTATTTTGGGGTTACGTTTACCTGAAAAATTGCAAAACAGGTGTATAATTAGGGAAAAAGACCGTCCGGTAGTTTTTATCACACATATGGAACATCACAGCAATCAAACTCCATGGATTGAGAGTATTGCTGATGTAGTAATTATACCACCAGACGAAAACCTCGGGGTAAACCCTGGAAACTTACGCACCGAAATTGAGAAACATAAAAACAGAAAAATGCTTATTGGCTCATTTTCGGCTTGCTCAAATGTTACCGGTATTAAAACACCATACCGCGAGCTTGCTGAAATTATGCATGAATATAACGGTTATTGCTTTGTGGATTTTGCTGCCTCTGCGCCTTATGTAAACATTAACATGCACCCCGAAAATCCGAAGCAATCGCTTGATGCTATATTCTTTTCTCCCCATAAATTCCTGGGAGGCCCGGGGAGCTCGGGTGTTTTGATATTTCATAAAAGCTTATATAAAAACCGAATTCCCGATCATCCTGGTGGGGGTACTGTTAACTGGACAAATCCATGGGGGGAACACCGTTATGTTTCTGATATTGAAATAAGGGAAGATGGTGGCACTCCTGGCTTTTTGCAAGCGATTAAAACAACACTTGCCATACAGCTAAAAGAACAAATGGGCACTGAAAAAATACAAGCACGCGAAAAAGAACTGGTTAACCTTCTTATTAATGGATTGGAAAACACCCCTGGCATTAATATTTTGGCTGGCGAAAACAGAAACAGGCTGGCTGTAATATCATTTTATGTCGATGGAATTCATCACAATTTGATGGTACGGCTGCTTAGTGATCGTTTTGGTATACAGGCCCGTGGTGGTTGTTCATGTGCCGGCACATATGGTCATTATTTATTGCATGTTGATCAAAAAATATCACGAAAAATCAGCAAACATATAGACAATGGCGATATGTCGTTAAAACCCGGATGGGTGAGATTATCGTTACACCCTACAACAACCAATAATGAAGTATATGCAATTGTTGATGGGGTCAGGCAGATAGTAAATAATATTGACGAATGGTCGGCTGACTATGAATTTTGCACCCAAACCAATGAATATTGTCATAAATCAGAAAAAGGTAAAACAAACCCCATCATCAACCAATTATTTACTTTTTAATTTGTTTTATTGATATTTCCAATGAAAATAAAAAAAGCCGGAAAAAGAGAATTTCCGGCTGAAGTTAAGCTGTGCGCTTGGGGTGTGTGGTTGGAAAAGAGAAAATTAAACTGGTTTTGATTAAGCAATACAAATGTACGGTAAACGATAGGTAAAAGTCAAGTGTTTTTAAAAGTTTTTTTTAATTCTTTAAAGATGAAAGCGTTCGCCAATTATCAATTAATTTAACTTTTGAAGCTTTGCTAAAGATTCGGGTTCATCTTCAACTTCTACCCATTCACCCTTTAACATGCTGTACACTTCTAAATCGAAATATCTTGTGCCATACCTTTCACCTGCCCTTTCAATGCCTTCGTAGGTGAAGCCAAGTCGTTTTGGGATATTGCTGCTGGGGGTATTGTTAACAGCACATTTAATGCAAATACGGTTCATATTCATCCTTCTGAAACAAAATGAAACCAACTTTTCAACTGACATGGTAACAATGCCTTTTCCGGTCATTTTCTCAATAAGCCAATACCCGATTTCAGTTTTGTGGTTCAGATAATCAATATCCTTGAGCCCAATCAGGCCCGCAAAATCTTCATTATAACGAATGGTAAAAACCTCTTGACGCCATTCGGCATCATCAACGATCGATTTTACAAAAGCGCGGGTATCCTGCACACTTTTTGTAACATCAACAAACGAAAGCCAGCGTCTCAAAAAAGTACGGTTCCCGTCAATGGCATCATAAATGGTTTGCGTATCATCAAGCTCCAAGGGTTTCAAAACGATACTTTTGTCAATAATAATTTTTTGCATTTCCATTTTTTCTATTTTTGAAGCAATTAATCGTGCAATAAAATTATTACTAAATTTTTAATAACACGCAAATGAACATAAAAAACTCTTTTTTGTGCCTATCCCTCATCGTGTCGATGATAGCC
>JAGYOI010000349.1 GCA_018399395.1 Prolixibacteraceae bacterium | reverse complement strand
TTATTCAGGTCGATACCTGCAATGCCCGTTGCAATAAACTGCGATGGTTGCATACGACGTACAGGGTTTACCGAAGGGCTGCCCGTATCACGTATTTCCCCTTCAACATCAGGGCCACCGTCAATCGGATCGCCATAAGCGTTGAAAAACCTGCCTCCAAGATCTTCACTTACCTTCAACTGTGGGGGCCGCCCCATAAAAGTTACTTCAGCATTGGTAGGAATTCCCTCGGTACCGGCAAAAACCTGTAAGGTAACCTGGTCGCCCATTAGTTTTACAACCTGGGCTTTCCTCCCGTGCACCAAAGCCATTTCGTCGTAACCAACATCGGCCGCTTTGAGCGTTACCGTGGCTTTGGTAATATTGGTTAATTTGGTATATATTTTTTGAAATGCCTGACTTTCCATCATTCAAATTTTTATTGGTAAAACAATTACTTCTTCTTCGTTTTTAGTAACTCCTGAAGATCAGACTCGTGCTTTTTAAATTCATCCGATTCAAACTCTGAGTAATTCATTTGTTTGTACAGGTTAATGATTTCTTTAAAGAAAGTACTCACCTCTTCAAACTCTTTAAACTCAAATTCAGAATCGGCAACACTTAACACACTCAACAACATATATTTCTGGCGTTCGAGTGAAGTTGTTGCATCAATTTTGTCAAATGCATCCTGCTGAAGAATAACAAAGTCAATCAGTTCTGATTTCCAGAAACGGTCGTGGAAAGCAATGGGCACGCCATCGTCACCCAGAATGTTAATTTGCTCCATGGCTTCTTTACCCCTGAGAAGAATATCCCGTGCTTTCAGAACATTATCTAGCCATTCGTCACCCAGGTTTTCGGCCAGGTTTTTCTGTACTTCGGGGTATTCAAGATATTTTGAGTAACTATCAATCGGGTCAATAGCCGGGTAACGCTTACTGTCGGCCCTGTCCTGCGACAAACCGTAAAAACAGCGGGCTGCCTTACGCGTGCTTTCTGTTACGGGTTCTTTAAGGTTACCACCCGCTGGCGAAACCGTACCAATGAAAGAAATTGAGCCGGTAGCATCTTTCTCGTTCAGGTAAACAAAACCTGCACGTGAATAGAAGTTTGAAATAACGGCCGATAAATCCATCGGGTAGGCATCGGGACCAGGAAGCTCTTCCAGGCGGTTCGACATTTCACGTAATGCCTGTGCCCAGCGTGAAGTAGAGTCGGCCATGAGCAACACTTTCAGCCCCATTGCCCGGTAATATTCACCGAGGGTCATTGCCGTATAAACCGATGCCTCACGTGCTGCCACCGGCATGTTCGATGTGTTGGCAATAATGGTTGTACGTTCAATAAGTTTACGGCCGGTACGTGGGTCTTCCAGTTCTGGAAACTCGGTAAATACTTCAACCACCTCGTTGGCCCTTTCACCACAGGCAGCAATAATCACCACATCGGCTTCAGCCTGTTTTGATATCGCATGCTGCAATACAGTTTTACCGGTACCAAATGCTCCTGGAATGAAACCGGTTCCGCCTTCGGTAATTGGGTTCAGCGTGTCGATACAACGCACACCGGTTTCCAATAATTTGAATGGGCGCGGTTTATGCTTGAAGGCTTTAATGGGCACTTTCACAGGCCATTTTTGAACCATGGTAAGTGGTGTTTCGTTGCCTTCTTCATCTTCTACAACTGCTATCTGGTCGTCAACCGTATATTCGCCTTCTTTAGCAAGCGATTTAACAGTGTAGCGTCCTTCCATTTTGAAAGGCACCATTATTTTATGCGGAATGCTATTTTCCATTACCTCGCCAAGCCAACTGCCCGCGGTAACACGGTCACCTTCCGCTGCAATTGGCTTAAAATCCCATTTTGCTTCACGGTTAAGCGGGTCGGTATATTCGCCACGGGTTAAGAAAACGCCCTCCATTTTATCGAGGTCGTTCTGCAAACCATCATAATTTCTCGATAAAATTCCAGGTCCCAGCGTTACTTCAAGCATGTGCGTTTCAAATTCAACTTTAGCACCAATGCGTACGCCCCGTGTACTTTCGAAGACCTGGATGTAGGCATTAACACCCTCTACTTTAATAACCTCGGCCATCAGCCTTTCTTTTTCGAGCACAATAAAACCTATTTCGTTTTGTGCCACCGGACCATCTACTTCAACAATGACCAGGTTTGAAACAATCCCGGCAACCTTGCCTGTAGTTTTATTATTTTTTTCCATACGCTAATGTAAATTCTTCTGGAAACTGAAATTCAGACTGTAAGTCTTCCAGTAATTGGTTAAACATTTCACGACCTTTTTCTTCATCTAGTTGTAGCCAACGCTCAACCATAAATAGTTTCTGTATAAAGGCAAGCACTTTCTCAATTGTGAAATAATTAAAAAAGGTCATTTCATCTAAATAATGCCACTTATGAAGATCGATTTTGAATTCACGCTCTAACAAACGATCGT
>JAGYOI010000348.1 GCA_018399395.1 Prolixibacteraceae bacterium | reverse complement strand
TTCTAATTTTTTTATAGATATGAACAATTGGGATGCTTTTAATTAGAATATAGCGATACTTTAGCGATGCTTAAAACCTATAAGTGATAACACATAACGAAGTTAAAGCTGAGCGATTTACCGGGAAAAATTCAACGATTTGTTAACTTTTCAATAATAAGATATAAAATGAGACAATTTAACATTGTGGTTTTTGCTATTATAATGATTTTTTTTGCTGGTGGCTGTAGCCCCAAAAATAAAAAGGTAAAGGTTGATTTAACCAATACTGATTGGAGTGTCTGTAAAAGTGGTGATGAAAAAAAATACCCGGCTGAAATTCCCGGCTGCATCCACACCGATTTGATGAATAGCGGGGTAATAGAAGACCCCTTTTACCGGACCAACGACCTTGATGTGCAATGGATTGATAAAGAAGACTGGGTGTATACCACCTCTTTTATTGCTGATAAGGCCATGATGTCAAAAAATAACGTGGATATTGTTTTTGAAGGCATCGATACCTTTGCCGATGTGTTTATTAACGATTCGTTGGTGGGGAAAACCAAAAACATGTTCAGGACGTGGAAATGGGATATCAAGCCTTACCTGAAAAAGGGCGGGAATTCATTGAAGGTTTACATCCATTCGCCCATAAAAAAAGGCATTGAATTGTATGATTCGTACGATTTTGTATATAATGCGACCTTTCTCGATCAAAGCGAAATTGGGGGTGTGGGCGACAAAAAAGTAGCGGCACACATGCGTAAAGCACAGTACCAGTTCGGGTGGGACTGGGGTCCGAGGTTAGTTACCAGTGGTATTTGGAAACCCGTTTACATAAAGGCTTTTAATGATGTGAGCATTGAGCATGTGGCTTTTTCAACCACTAAAATCCAGCAAAACAAAGCGATTGTTAAAATGCAGGCCAATTGCTTGTCGGATGATAACCAGCAGGCCCAGGCCCGTGTTTTTATCAACAATACACTTTATGCCGAAAAAACCATTTCATTAAACAAGGGTGAAAACAACTTTATGGATACCTTAATTGTTGAAAACCCCGATTTGTGGTGGCCTCGTGGGCACGGTGAACAGCCAATGTACAACGCTAAGTTGGAGGTGACGACCAAAAAGACCAGGACAATGAAAGAGGAAACCTTTGGAATTAGAACGGTTGAACTGGTAAGGGAAAAGGACAACCAAAAAACCAGCCTGTTTCATCATCCCGATTCCAGCGGCGTAAGCATATACTTTAAAATTAACGGCAAGCCGGTTTTTGCCAAAGGAGCCAACATAATCCCGCTCGATAACTTTGTAACGCGCCCCTCGAAGGCTAAATACGACAGTGTTATCCAGGATGCCCTGGATGCCAACATGAATATGCTTAGGGTATGGGGCGGCGGAATTTATGAATACGACTATTTTTATGACCGGTGCAGCGAAGAAGGAATACTTGTTTGGCAGGATTTTATGTTTGCCTGTAAAATGTACCCGGGCAACCAGAAAATGCTAAATAATATTGCCCACGAGGTAAAAGATAATGTTATCCGCCTGCGCAACCAGCCTTCGGTGGTGTTGTGGTGTGGAAATAATGAAATACTGGGTGCCTGGTTTAACTGGGGGTGGAGCAAACAAATTGAAGAAAAGTATGGTAAAGAAACAGCCGACCGGATATGGAACGAATATAAAGCCATCTTTCATGAAACCATTCCGAATACACTCGATAGTTTAAACGTTGACGAGCCTTACTGGAGCTCATCCCCATCGGCAGGTATGGGTAATTTAGAAACCCTCGATAACGGGGATATGCACTATTGGGGCGTATTTTGGGGCAATGACACCTTTGAGGATTACCGGAAAATGACCGGGCGTTTTATGTCGGAATACGGGTTTCAATCATTCCCGGCCATGCATTCTTTAAAAAAGTTTGCATTACCACAGGACCTGCATGCTGACTCTGAAGTGATGTTATCGCACCAGCGCAGCATGCACAAACACGACAATATTATGAAATGGTACAATATGTACTATCCCAAGGCAAAAGACTTTGAATCGTTTGTATATGCATCGCAGGTGTTGCAGGCCGATGGGATGAAAATAGCCATGGAGTCGCACCGGGCGGCCATGCCTTATTGCATGGGCAGCCTGTATTGGCAACTAAACGACTGCTGGCCCGCTGTTTCATGGTCGTCGGTTGATTTTTACGGACGGTGGAAAGCCTTTCATTACCTGACAAAAAAAGCCTATCAGCCACTTATTATTGTTCCGTTGGTTAAAAACAACCAATTGTCGGTTAAGGTGGTTTCCGACAGCACACAAACGGTAAAAGCAAAAGTGGTTGTTAAAACATTGACCTTTTTAGGTGATGTCCGCTTCAACAAAGAACTTAACGTCGAGCTTCCAGCAAATACATCAACCCAAGTGTTGAACATTGACAAAGAACAACTGAACGTTAAAAACCA
>JAGYOI010000347.1 GCA_018399395.1 Prolixibacteraceae bacterium | reverse complement strand
TTGCCCTGCAATTTGAATGCCACACGCCCGTCGAGCCTGAAATATGGTTCTCCCCTTTCGCTGTATGCTTTTGAATGGTCGTAAACGGTTTCGCCTTCTTCAATCGATTCTTCAAGGTCGATAAACAAAGTGCGCTTTCCGCCCGAAGTAACTACGCGCATATTCACATCAAGCGAAGCGTGTTCACCAACCTCAACCTCGTAACCACCAAGGGCATTTACCACATAATTGGTATTAAACTCGGTATTGCGCCAAACACCATCGCTGGGTTTGTATTTCGAATCGAACAGCGAGGTGGTTACCAAAAAGTAATAGTTATCGTTCAGGTAACGCTCAAGCGTGATTTCAGCTCCATAGTTGCGTGCCAGCCCATCATTTACAAGGTTAGTTACACGCTCCTGATAAAAATTATTGCCCGAATTAACCAGCGAATAGTAACTTTCAGTCTGTTCTACAGGCACATCGTAAACATGCTGATAATACGCCTCAACTTTGAGTTTCATATTTTCGGTTACATTATGGTTGTAACCGGCCACCAGATGATGTGCCTGTGTAAAGTCGAGTTCAGTATTGGTCCGGATATTTTCCCCTGAGTCATAGTCATACTTTTCTGAAAAATAAACGTAAAATGGTTGTACCTGTGCATGTTTTCCATAGGCCAAACTGATTTTAGCCCTGTTGGGCAAATGGTAGCTCACACTAAAACGCGGATCAACGGCCTGGCTATTGTTAAAAAAGAAATGCTGAAAATGCAGCCCCCCGTAAAACGTAAGGTTATCGCTTAACCGGTGCTGCCACTCCCCAAATGCTTCAAAAAGGTTCAAATCAGAAGCTTCAACATCCAGATTACTTATGTATCCCTCAACCGGGGGGTCATATGCTTCACCTGTTATGCTATCGCGATAATCAATGCGGAAGTTTTGAAAATCGAAGCCCGCTTTCAATGTATTACGCGCATTAAACTTATAGCTCATTTCAGAGCTTGCCGAATAACGTATTTCCGAATTTTCCTCGGCAAAAAATATTTTTGAGCTCCCGTCGTCCTTCAAGGTATCAATTGTAGTGCCAACTTTCTGGTAAGTAGCCGACAGCGTTGAATAAATACTTGACTTATCGTTGGGTTGAAAACGGTGTGTAAGAGCTGCAACGCCCATGCGCGAGCCATTGACCGTCCGGTTGTCGGTACTGGTATCATACGATGTTCCACCTTCTTCACCGGTGTCAGAAAATTCGATTTCACTATCGCCGGCTATGCCGAAAACCGAAAAAGTACCGGCTCTTTTGGTGGGCATGTTCAACCTGAAAGTCAGGTCCTGATACTCCGGTACGCCCCCATCGGCTGTCGAAAAGCCAATTTTATCCATTACCGCCGGCACCGAGTAGCGGTAATTGACCATGTATGAGGCATTGCTGTTTTGTGACAATGGCCCTTCGGCGCCCAGCTCAAAACCACCAAACCCGATTTGCCCTGTAAATTCATGTTCACGGTTATTCCCGTTCCTCATTTTCAGGTCGAACACACCTGAAAGGGCATTACCATATTCAGCGGGGAAAGCCCCGGTAAAAAAATCAGAGTTTGTAAGCACATTATTATTGATAATACTTACCGGCCCACCAGTAGATCCCAGCGCACCAAAGTGATTAGGGTTGGGAATGGTAACCCCTTCGATACGCCACAACAAACCCTGGGGAGAATTCCCCCTGATAATGATATCATTCCGGCTGTCGTTGGCCGTTATCACACCGGCAAAATTCGAGGCCATACGGGAAGGGTCGCCCAGGCCACCGGCATATCGTTCAGTTTCATTCACCGAAAAAGAACGTGAACTAACAGCTGCCATTTTGTTTCGGACCTCTCCGTTTGCAAAAGCTTTAACCGTCACCTCTTCAACCGATACAACCTGCTCGGTAAGCTCAACATCAACAACCTTTTCTTTCCCCGAGTTCAATTCAATATTCCGTGCCAAAAATGGTTCGTATCCTACATACCTGACAACAAGATCGTAGCGTCCTACCGGCACATCATTTATTTCGTAAGCCCCATTTTCACTCGTCGATGCGCCATAGGTTTCGGCACCATTAATTAAAGCGACATTCGCTGCCGGCAGTGTCGCCCCTGATGCCTTATCGGTTACAACTCCACGTATGTCTTGTTTGTATTGTGCAACTAATATTCCCGAAAACAATACCATCAAAATTGTTAAAACCACTCTCATTTTTATTTCTTTTTATGTTGAACATTATCAATAGACAAACTAATTTTTAAAAAGTCCAAAAAAAATAAAAAAAGATTAATAAAAAATATTAAAGTCGATGAATTGTTTATTAAATCTGACCAAGCGTAATAAGTGAGGGAACAAATCACAAAACAGCTTCCGGATATTTAGCTTTGATAATAACAATAACTTGGAATAAATATGAACATATTAAAGAACAACTTAAACGCAT